>CAMWJR010000032.1 GCA_947174645.1 uncultured Verrucomicrobiota bacterium
CGTGTAAACCGTCCGACCTGGATGTTTTCCCCAATCACCGCAACCAACGAAGCGATCGTCTCTTGAACGGTTTTATCTTGGTCTTTAATAAAGGGTTGTTCCAGTAAACAAACCTGTTGAAACCACTTATCCAGCTTTCCCTCGACGATACGATCGATCGCATTCTGGGGTTTACCCGCTGCTTGTGCCGCCGCAATTTCACGTTCCTTGTCAAGAATCTCTGACGGTACTTCTTCGCGGCTTACATATAACGGACTTGACGCCGCAATGTGCATACAAATATCTTTTGCGAGGCTCTGGAACTCCGAATTCTTGGCAACAAAATCCGTCTCACAGCGGAGCTCTAATAAAACACCGATACGACCTCCCGCATGAATATAGGACTCGATAATTCCCTCGGTTGCCTCCCGACCTGCCTTTTTAGCCGCTGTCGCAATGCCCTTTTTCTTGAGAATCGTTACCGCTTCCTCAAAGTCGCCGTTCGCTTCAACAAGCGCCTGTTTGCAATCTACAAAACCTGCGCCCGTACTGGAACGCAAGTCACTCACCATCTTTGCCGTTACTTCTACCATTTTTGAACTCTTTGATTATTTTTCTACTTCCTTGGCGGCTTCCGTTTCCTCGATCTTCTCCGCCGCACGCGCTAAGCTGGCATCCATCGATACGTTGCCCGGTGATGTCTCTTCCGATACGATTTTTTTCCGCTTCTTTGCCTCTGATTGCTTACTCTCATAGGCAGATTGACCTGCTCGAATCGCCTCCGCAATGGTGTCGAGAATGAGTCGAATCGATTTAACCGAATCGTCGTTCGAAGGGATCACATGTGTGACCATCGATGGATCGGAATTGGTATCGACCATTGCAACAACAGGAATGTTTAGGCGATGTGCCTCTGCCACCGCAATGTCCTCATAATTGACATCGACCACAAAGAGCGCATCAGGTAACTCGTTCACATCGAGCATACCCTCGAAACCACGGTGCATCCTTACCATTTGATGTCGGATCACCGATGCCTCTTTCTTTAACATTGTCGCTAACGTTCCATCGGCTTCCATCGCTAAAAATCGACGATATTTATTGAGACTCCGACGAACAGTTTCAAAATTTGTCAGACACCCACCAAGCCAGCGATTCACACAAAACGGCATCTCTAACGATGTCGCAATTTCACGTACAACCTCTTGCGCCTGCTTCTTTGTCGCAACAAATAAAACCTTTTGCCCCTTGCTGGCTAAGGTCTCGAGAAACGCACACGCTTCGCCGAGTAATTTATGTGTCTTTTCGAGGTCAATAATTGAAATACCCCCGCGATGGTCATAAATAAAATTCTTTGACTTCGAATTCCACCGCCGCTTCTGGTGCCCTAAATGGACCCCCGCCTCGAACAAATCATTATTCGTAACGTTCATATTCTAAAAAACTCCGTACCCACGACACCTTTGAGCGTCCACGGCCTAGGATAATGTTTAACTGTGGAAGGGGACTTTTTCGATTTTTACGACGTCGTCAAGTGATTTTAAAATCTTTTCGCGGACCATCTGTATTTGTTCCGACGGCGTCGAAGCACCTGCAGCAATGCCGATATTTTTATATAAATTCCAACGAACACCCTCAATTTCATTCGGCGATTCGACCCACCACAGCTGTTCGATATGACGCTGAAGATTTTCAAATAAACGTCGCGTATTGGCGGAATGCCGGCCACCGATCACAACGGCCGCATCGCAGGCATAAAGTGACTGTAACCCCTGTTGGCGCAATTTCGTCGCGGGGCAGATGGTATTCACGATTTCGATTTCTGTAGACTTTTTATGACATAGAATCGCTGCTTCTTCAAATAACTGTGGATCAAACGTCGACTGGCAAAGCAAGGCGTAGCGTTGACTGTCTTTTAAATGGATGGCTGATAATTTTTCGATACCGCTACAAACCGTGATGTTTTTGGCGAAACTTGTCACACCGATCACTTCAGCATGATTTGGATCGCCAAGAAAGAGAATGTGATGGTCCGGGCGGGTAACAATTTCGTGGACGATTTTTTGAACAAACGGACAAGTCACATCAACGATCTGACAGCCTAAAAGGTGGAGCTGCTCTCGGCGTTTTTGTGTAATGCCATGCGCTCGAATTACGACAACGTCATCCACACGGAGTTCGCCACATGTCTGCGGTAACATTTGAACACCTTGTCGAAAAAGTTCTTCATTAACAGTTTTGTTATGGACCAGTTCACCCTCCAGAAAAATGCGTTTTTTAGGGCTTTTTTGTAAGAGATCCTGCACCTTAGCAATAGCCGCACGCACACCGGCACAAAATCCCGAATGAGGCGCAACGATCACACGCGGCTTATCCATTCCAATCGTCATAGTCTCCGAAGGGCCGAACGACTAGATTCGGATCGATTCGCTTGGCCATGCCAATCAGCGTCTTGCCGGGACCGCATTGATAAAACTCCGAAATTCCTAGAGAAGCCGCGGTCTGCATACATTGCCACCACAACACAGGCGATACAATCTGTTGGACTAGTAGGGATTTTATATGTGACACATCTTCAATAACCTGCCCCGTTACGTTACTGATTACGGGCCATTGCATGGGATGAAATTCTAGCGGCTCGAGAAATTCCTTAAAGGGCGGACACGCAGATGTCATCAGCGAACTGTGAAATGCTCCCGCAACATTAAGAGGAATTGCACGTCCTCCGGTTAGCTCGGGTGTTCGTGAAACGGCTGTATCCACACGGTCTTTTTCGCCGGAAATCACAATCTGTCCGGGGCAATTGACATTAGACATTTCAACACCGGTAACTTGGCAAAGTGACTGAACTTGTTCGACCGATACTCCTAAGATGGAAGCCATGCCGCCACGTGTACGTTTACACGCCTCTTGGATCAGCGCTCCACGTTTTTGTGCGATGCGGACACCGGCCGCGAAATCATAGACGCCCGCTACGGCAAGTGCCACGAGCGAACCAATACTCAGTCCCGCGGAAACGGCAATAGTTGTGTCTTGAAGTAGTGACTGGAGTACCCTTGCAGCCACGAAACCGTGTACAAAGAGTGCGGGCTGACAGTAACGGCTATCTGTTAGTTGCTCGAGTGGACCTTCGGCGCAGAGCTTTTCGAGATCATAACCTAAAATCGTGCTTGCTTCGGCGTAGCGTTCACGAACCCATGGGTCATGTTCACAGAGTGATTGCCCCATCCCGATGCACTGCGTTCCCTGGCCGGGGAACAGTAACCCGATCTTTCGCATGGATTGTGTGTAACCAAAATCGATTGGCGCGTCCATCATAAAAAAGAGGCGCCCTGAAGGGCACCCCTCTGCACCATGAAAAAGATTTTTATGGAAATCCCTAACGCTTCGAGAACTGGAAACGTTTGCGCGCCCCCGGCTGTCCCGGTTTTTTACGCTCTTTCTTACGGCCATCCCGTGTTAAGTGGCCTGCCCTCTTTAGGGAAGAACGGAAGTTGAGGTCCATCGCACAGAGCGCACGCGCAATGCCGAGACGAATCGCTCCCGCTTGACCTAAAACACCCCCCCCAAAGACATTGACACGGATATCGACTTTTCCCGTCATACTGGCCGTATGGAGTGGAGAAAGTGCAATTTTCTGAACTTCGTCTTGGGCACAGTAATCACTAAATTCTTTCTCATTGATGGAAATCCGACCCGTCCCCGGTGAAAGACGTACACGGGCGACAGCCGTCTTCCGACGTCCTGTTCCTAAAAACTCTACAATCTGCTCCATGGTTATTCGATGATCATTGGCTTGGGCTGCTGAGCCGCATGAGGATGCTCAGATCCCGCATAAACTTTTAACTTACGCATCATGGCACGTGCAAGACGATTCCGCTGCAGCATACCTTTAACCGCATGCTCGATAATAAATTCGGGACGATGCGCACGCATCTTCTCGACACTCTCATAGCGTTCATTACCGAGATACTGCGAGTAAAACATATATTGTTTCTGCGTCTCTTTTTTACCCGTTAGCTTGACTTTGTCGGCATTGACAACAACGACGAAATCGCCCGTATCGACATGCGGCGTAAAGGTGGGCTTATCTTTACCGCGTAGGGCATCCGCAACCTTTACCGCGAGCTTACCGAGTACAACCCCAGACGCATCGACGATTCTCCATGCGCGTTGCTGCACTGCTTCATTTTGGACCAAAGTCGTTTTCATTCGTGATGAACGCCGCCAACCTAGGTCGATTGCACCGCTTGTCAAACCTTTTCCCGAAAAAATCCTTGCGAAAATAATCCGCTTTTTCGTACTCGCCCTATGCCGGATCCGACTCAGATTTATCCGATCCCCAACGTACACAATGTCGTCCACGTTCAACCGACGATTCGGAATCCAAAGATTATTGTTGGAGATTTTACGTATTTTAGCGACCCGGATTTTGAGCAACACGTCACACATCACTATGATTTTTCAACTGATCGACTAATTATCGGAAAATTCTGTCAACTCGGCCAAGGAATTGAGTTTGTGATGAACAGCGCGAACCACCAGATGAATGCTGTTTCAACATTTCCCTTTTTTATTTTTCCGGACTGGGAACAAAAACCGCCTACACCCGACAACTTTCCCTACAAAGGCGATACAATCGTAGGTAATGATGTTTGGATTGGGCAAAATGTCACAATTCTACCAGGTGTTCATATTGGAGATGGCGCGATTATTGGTCTCAACAGCACGGTAACACGCCATGTACCGCCTTATACCATTGTCGGCGGGAATCCGGCACGGGAGATTCGGAAGCGCTTTGACGATGAACTGATCCAACTATTACTGGAATATCGCTGGTGGGATTTACCGGTTAAGGAAATTAAAAAAATCGCTCCCCAGTTATCCAATCCCGATCTAGATGCGGTGAAGCAGTTTTTAAAAAACGCACTGAAGAAACGTAACGCTTAAGCTGCAGGCGGACAGACTAGACGCGTCCCGAGCCAGAGGAAAATGAGAATCGTAACTGGTTCGACGAGCGCGGTTAAAATAATTGCAGAACTATTAGCTGGATCGAGCTTGAGCTTTTTCAATGCAATCGGGACAAAAGCACCTAAAATACCGGCAAAAACAACCGTAATAACGAGTGCTAAGAAGACGAGTAATCCCATCATCCCGTCTTTCGTCCAAATCACCGCTACAATCGCTGCAACCGCTCCGATGATAATACCATTTAAGAGACCCTTAATGGCCTCCTTGGCGTAAATTTGTTTAATATCCGAAGGTAAGAGCTCTCCTAAGGCAAGCGCTCGGATGGAAACCGCTAACGATTGCGAACCTGCATTGTCGCTTAAAACCGTCACGAGATTTAAAAAGGCCGCCAAGAGCGCTGCTTCGGCAATCCGATCTGAAAAATCCGAGATAATTCCCGTGCTCACGAGGGATAAAAAGAGATTCGCAATGAGCCAGGGAGCCCGTTTTGTCACACTATACCAAACGCTATCCGTTACGTGTTCGTCACCACCCGCACCACAGAGCTTTTGCATATCTGAGGTCGCAGCTTCATGGAGAATATCAATAACGTCGTCATGGGTAATAATACCTAAAAGACGGCCCTGGTTGTCCACAACCGGTAAAATCTGTGCGTGGCTCTCGGTCATCGCGAGCGCAACGTCCTGCTTCGATTCATCGGGCTTACAAATTCCCGGAATATCGCGCTCCATAATATCGGCAACGCGCTGTTGAGATTTCGCCCAAATGAGATTCCGTACGGTTGTACTGCCAACCAAACACCGGTGTTGATCGACGACAAAGAGCTGGTCAGTATTTTCCGTCTCATTCTTTTCCCGCCGCACATACTGAATCGCATCGTCAACCGTCATCGTATCCCGAATCGTCGTCACATAAGGCGTCATGACCCCACCTGCAGTATTGGGGTCATAACACATCAGGTCGCGGATGGTATCGGCAAAGTCCTTGGGTAATTTACTAAGGAGGCGCTCGCGATCTTTAATTTCGACGTTCAGTAACAGATCAACCGCATCGTCAGGTTCTAGTTCTTGGAGGATCTTAACCGCCCGATGATCTCGCATCTCCGTCAGAATCTCTGCGGAGTCGCATGGCATCATTTCCGCTAAGACTTCTGACGCATCCGACGATGAGAGTTTTTTGAGTAAAAACTGCTGGTCCTCCGGTGAAAGACGTTCGAGAAAACACCCTACTTCGTAGGGCGATGTATTGGAAAGCTTAATCGGGTCAATCTGATCGAGCGCACCGTCCGCAAAAACCATCAGCTCCTCGAGCGAATACTGCGCGAGTTTTCGGGCGGCGGCGTGGCTGTGAATAGCGTTAGGCATGGCGGCTCATCGGCGTTACAGTCTCTAGCGCGATACAAACTTTATTTTCAAAGACAACTTTATTTTGAAAATTCGATCACCGCTGAAACTGTATTCTTGAGACGCTAATTTCCGGCACGCCAGCGCGCACCGGTTCCCGATGCTGATAATATGAGGGGTGACTGATCCTCACCGACAATCGATTTAAAATCCCCGCTTCCGCAGCTAATCCATACATCGGAATCAAAAAGCTCGCGCAGGTTGTGGGTATAATCGCTCTGATCGGGGCGTAAAAATGATACCGGTTGGTCGCCATCGTACCAAGTTACATGTCCATCGGCATAGGCAACAAATCCGCCCTTGGAACCATACACTCCATACTTTGCATCCCAGAGACCATTTTCCTTGAGACCTCGTGTAAAAGCAATTGGTAGCGTTTCCCGCGGACGATTCGGATTCACGCCCTGAATAAGGCCATAGCTCAACACCTCATTGTGATTGGTACAGAGCGCATTGTCGACCCGCTCCCAGGGGCGTGCGTAGTATTCATTTCCTTGGACATCGACATAACCAATAATGTCCGAAGTCAACGGCGAGGCATACTTATCACCCAAAGAACAATACACATTGGCGTCATTTAAAACACTGCCGCGCTTCGAGCCATCGAGCCCCGCTAAAATCGCCGCGAACTCTACCCGATCGTTACACCCCGTGTACGGCGGCATCATCCCCCGGCTTTCCGAAAATATCTGCCAGGCTTCGGCGATCTTTTTTAAATTCGCCATGTCCTGCGTCTTACGTGCTTTGGTACGAATCGACTGAAAGCCTGGTAACGCAAGCGCTATCAGGACGCCGAGGATCGAAATCACAAAAACGATCTCAATCAATGTAAATGCACGTCGCCTTCCCTTTTGGCCCATCACAACTCAGCTTACGCTTTCCCTAGAGAACGCAATGCAATTTGCTTTACTCAACACAGAAATTTTCAAGTACAGAAACTCGTCATGAGCGAACCCAATGAAATTACCCATACGAGCGACGTTTATGCCGTTCGCAAACACAAATTATCCCAGCTGCGCGCCGACGGCTACGATCCTTTTCAGCAGAACTGTACGCAAGACACGACGAGTGCCCAGGTACTGCAATCCTATGAAGAAGGCTCTGAAAAACTATTTTCTGTTGCGGGGAGGATTGTTGTCTTTCGAGCGATGGGGAAAGCGACATTTATTAAGTTACTCGACCGAGATGGGGTGGTTCAGGTCTACGTTTCACAAAATGATCTGGGTGAAGCCGCCTATCAATCGTTCAAAAAACTCGACACTGGGGATATCATCGGTGTAACGGGTCCTCTCTTTAAAACCAATACAGGTGAAATTACCGTTCGCGCAAAATCCTATACGCTCGTGAGTAAATCGCTCCGGCCGCTTCCTGAAAAATGGCATGGTCTTGTCAACGATGACCAGATTTATCGTCAGCGCTATCTCGATCTCATCGTCAATCCGGAATCGCGGAAACGTGCCTTCCAACGCACCAAGATCGTTCAAAAAATTCGGGAATTTCTCTGGAACCGTGACTTTGTCGAAGTCGAAACCCCAATACTTAACGCTATTGCCGGCGGGGCTGCTGCTAGACCGTTTATAACGCATATGAATGCGCTCGATCATGACTTTTACCTACGAATTGCGCTCGAACTCTATCTCAAACGGATGCTCGTGGCCGGTTTTGATCGCGTCTTTGAAATGGGGCGTGTCTTTCGGAATGAAGGTCTATCGCGCCGACACAATCCCGAGTTTACTATGCTCGAACTCTATCAGGCCTACTCCGATCACTTCGGGATGATGGAACTCGTCAAAAGCCTCATCCTTCACCTCTGTGATACGGTACTCGGTACTCGGGTGATCACGCGCTACGACGGTCTGCAAATCGATCTCGACGGGGAGTGGAAGCAAGCCAAGTACTGCGATCTCGTTATGGATGCGCTCAACGATCCCAATTGGTTTTCGAAATCACGGGAAGAAAAACTCGCTGTCTGTGCGCAGCGGGCTATCGAAGTTTCACCCGAAGCAGAAGACTTTGAGGTTACCAATGCTGTCTACGGCAAGCTCGTCGAACCCAATCTCATCAATCCGACATTTGTTCTGCAAATTCCTCGGGAACTCTGCCCGCTCGCAAAACTCAACCCACAGGATCCTCGGTTCTTAAACGTGTTCGAATTGTGTATCAACGGCCAAGAAATTGCGCCGGCCTACTCCGAACAAAACGATCCCTTTGTGCAGCGAGAAATGTTCGAAGCCCAAGTCGGCGAGGAACAGCAAAATCTCGATAATGATTTTCTGACCGCCCTCGAATACGGCATGCCACCCGCCGGCGGTATGGGAATCGGCATCGATCGCCTGGTCATTCTCCTCACCGGTACAGAAAGCATCCGCGATACGATTCTCTACCCTACGCTCAAACCGCTTCAAGAATAATTCCTTCGAGCGTCGAAACCGAAGCACTCGTAATCCGGACCGGTACAATCTGGCCCATGAGTGCTTGGGGCCCCTCAAAAATCACCTTTTTATGCTCGGGCGTCCCCCCTTCGAGACGATCTTGCCCCCGACGTGCCGGCTTTTCAACCAGAACCTGATAAGTTTTACCCACCATCGCCTGGTGGTACGCGCGAGAATACTGTTCGAGCTTTTGCTGTAAAACTTGGTGTCGCGCCTCTTTAATGCTTTGCTCTACTTGGTCTTTGAGGGTTTCCGCGACCGTCCCGGGACGAATACTGTATTTAAAAAGATAGGCCATATCGAAACGCACCGCATCGAAGGTCTCACAAGTTTGCTGGAAATCCTCTTCGGTCTCCCCGGGGAAACCAACAATAATATCCGTCGAAATCGAAATCGTCGGGACACGTTCTCGCAATGCCTCAACAATCGCTAAAAAAGAACGCTGCGTATACGGCCGTCGCATCGCCCGAAGAATTTTGTCCGAACCGCTCTGCAATGGTAGATGCACATAGGGACAGAGCTTCGAAAG
>CAMWJR010000033.1 GCA_947174645.1 uncultured Verrucomicrobiota bacterium
CACCCATTTTTTTTGCCTGGGATAGTACCTCTTTCTGTCGCAAAATAATCGTTTCTCCCGATTTTAACGCCGCGGCGCGGATATTGGCCTCTCGTAACAACCGAAGCGTCGTCATACCGAAAATTGGAACATCGAATCGGAAATCATGGCGTACTTTTGAGGTTTTTACGAACAACATCCCCTCGAGCTTCAACTCTTTTGCGCGACGTAACATCGCATCGGTACCGTCAAAACCCTCAACACAAAGCACCGTTCCGTTTTTAACGATCACGCTCTGTCCGATTTCCAACCGCGCAACCTCTGTCGCGATGCGAATCCCGTGCTCTAATGCGTCACGATCGACGGGGAATTTTTTCGCGCGCACGACAAGGTCTTCCTCCATAAAGCTTCGCGCATCGAGAACACGTATACCACTTGCCTCGATCTGTTCGCATACCGTCGAAAATAGAGTCTGGGCGTTGCGCTCTTTGAGCTTCTGTAAGAGACGAAAACTCAACAGATCTAACTTCAATCCGTGAAACAATCGCATCGGGCGGATTTGCCCCGCCATTAAAACATCGGTCGCCCGAAATGATTTAAGCAATCGCAATACCTTACCGAGTTGTCCGACATTCGCCTTTGCCTGCTCTGATTTCGAAAAAAGCGCCTGCAGCTCTTCGGAAGCTTCCCCCTCTAGCGCAATCAATCGACAATTAATACCACGTGCTTTTACGCGTTGTGCAAGTAACAACGGGTACTCTCCACGTCCAGCAATAATCGCAATGGTGGCACTTTTAGGATCAAACGCTACGGGCAAAAACCTCCCCATCGCTCAAACCTTGACATCGTCATAGCTGACGCGCGAATGCATCATATTGAGGAGCGTGAAGTAAAATGCCTGCCGCAGCTCATCGATTTCTTTGAACGTTACCGCACACTCATCAAATTGACTTTCACTAATCTTGCCATCGATAATCTTATTCACTAGCGACTTAATTGACTGTGGCGTCGGGTTGTACAGCGATCGGCTGGCAGCTTCGATTGAATCGGCGATCGACAGAATTAACGTCTCTTTTGACCGCGGCCGCGGACCATCGTATTTAAAGGCCGATTTTTCGATCTCAATCGAGGGGAGTGCTTCCGAAACTGCACCCTCACGCGCTTGGATTTCTTCCTGTTGTTTAAGTGCCTTTGTGTAAAAATATCGGATCACAGAGGTCCCATGATGTTCCATAATCCCATCAATAATCCGAGGCGGTAAGCCTGCCGCTTTTGCAATGGCGACCCCTTCTTTGACGTGACTTTTGATGATCAGTGCACTCATAAATGGCGTTTTCTCATCGTGAGGATTTTTGTTATTGCTCTGATTTTCTGTAAAATACTCCGGTTTCGCGATTTTTCCAATATCATGATAGAGCGCCAACGTCCGACACAAAAATGGATTGGCACGAATGTTAATTGCCGCCTGTTCTGATAGATTTGCGACCATGAGGCTGTGATGATAGGTCCCTGGAGCGAGAATTTGTAATTTGGAAAGCAGCGGGTTGCTGTAATCCGTCAACTCGATGAGACGAATATTGGTATAGCACTTAAAAATACCTTCAAAAATTGGCAAAATCGCGGAAACCAACAGTGCAATGAAAAAACAGTTACAGAAAGCCAACACCATCTGCAAAAAGATAATCTCTTTGGGTAAGTTGGAACCTAATTCCAAAACGAGTGAAACCGCAGCAAAAACGATTCCCGAGATGTTACCACTGGCGATAATCTGTGTCCGCGTATAGGAATGCCTTGAAAAGTAGATGGAGACACAGACGACAACAAGCGCCATGATGAGAAATTCCGCCGATTGCGTAACCATCAGACACGCAAAAATTGCCGTTGTAATCCCAAGTAAAATGCCGACATAGGTCCGCAATAAAAGGGTACCTAAAAGACAGGAAAGCGTAATCGGCAAAAGTGGCGGCAATAGATGGATGGGATCACTTAAAACTTTCAATAACCACGATTCTTTTTCCTCTAAAACTGCTGCTGCTTTCAATTGCGACGCCGCAAAACTATCGAGGGCACTGACCTCAAAAGACCATACCATGAGGCGGCAAAGCAGTAAATTAGTTAGGAGAAGTGTTACAACGAGTGCGATTTCCTTCGGTGTGAGTATCTTAAGTCCCCGCTGTGCAACCTGTAAAAAGAAAAACATTGTTGCGAGGACAGCAAAAGTCACCCCGAGATGCTCCCAAAAATTACGATTGGCACTCATCGGAGATAGGCCCGAACGTTTTGAAACGCTCGAATCTTTAATCGCTTTCCGATACTGCAACAGCCGCTCATAATCCTCTTCCGTAACGGTCGAGCCGACGCGAATCAATACATCGCCTTGTAAAACTCGTTCAATAACCGGCGGTGTTTCCTGAACTGCACGCGCGATTTTTGCGGTCGTTGCAGAATCATCGAGCATGATATTGGGCTGAACTCCCGTTTTTAGAAGTCGAAAGAGCGCCTGTAACACTTCTGGATTGGCATCAATTGACAAGACTCGACGCTGAAAAAAACGCATTGCATCTCCCTGCGTCCGACTACGTCGATGAGCCGCCGACCCCTCAATCTCGATGTTCAAAAAATATTGGTCATTTTTCTGATCACCTAAACTGGTATCAAACACCCCGTCATAAAGGATATCGCGGACCATCGCTAAGCCCTCGAGAAGGATCCCCGTCCGGGCATACTCATCGACGCCGGAAACAATAATCTCGACATCCATGGGACCGATATTCGTCTCGTGTTTTTCGTTAAATTGGCGAACAAACTTTCGGATTTCAAAGCGATCGGCCTCCGTAAGTGACTTCATCGTCGGGAAGGAATCCAACAATTCGTCGAGACGCAGGATATCGTTTTCAAAATTATCGTATTTCCTGCTATCAATTCGATAGACCGGCGCAACAAGACTTCGTCGCTGTTCTCGTAGGCGTTCGGTTTTGATCTTACTAGGATAAGCAAATGGAATTTCAGCCACGACCTGGAGGCGAGCCGGTTTATTGGGTACAAATTGAACCCAAATGAGGTCCTGGCCCCAAAAACAAATCACCGCAACAGTAATCGAAAGGACGCCGATCCAGAAGAGTGCGTAGCGGCGCGACTCGCTCCAATTTAAGCCGCGTGGTACATCGCGGAAACTCGACCGGGAACGCCAGCGGTAAATCGACTCCGAGAACTTCTCTCGGCCCAACTTTTTGCCCCCAAACATACAATGACCAGCGATCTACCAGAAATTACATCTGCGGACAATAGGCTTTATCCTTCGATTGCAACCCAAATTTCTTTGCGATTGCGCAGCGGTCGACTTCAAACAGGACATTCGATCCATTGGGCGCTATAAGAAATTGCGAGCAGTGCAGTAGCTCCTGGACCAAGGCCGGAATTTCCTCATCGGTACAAGGATTCACCGGAAGGTAAGCGCAAATTTGTCTGACCAAAATCTCGGGCGTTAATTGTTGTTCAAGTACGCCTTCCTGAAGCCAATAGATGATCATCGCCTCAGAAACCCCTCGGGGAAGTGCCGTAATTTTATAGATATTTTGACCAAAGGGCTCGACTGCGATCCCTAGGGACACCAACACTGGAAGCAAAGGGGTGATCGCCTCAGATCGCTCGGGATCTACCATGACTGTTTTCGGCATGAGTAGCAGTTGCGATGCCGTCCCCTTGGAATGATGCATCAGCCGATCGAATAAGATACAGCGCTGGGCTGCCGTAAGATCGACAAAAATAAGGCCGGAGTTAGACTCGAAAATCGCGAATCTGTGCTCGTCAAAGGTTCCGATAAAGCGCCACATCGCCGTGATATCGGGTGACGCCGAAAGACCGGTCAACCCTTGCTCACACGCCAGCTCAAATATCCGAGAATTATCCTCCGGAACTGCCTCAGAATCTTCACCACTTAGGGCTATATCTCCAGAAACTTTCCCTGGCGCACCGTCCCAGGAAGAATATTTTACAGCAGCTACCACCTCCCCGGCTTGAAGGGTTGCCGCAATGGTTTCCGGCCTTCTGAAGGAGGGAAATATTCGCTGTGGTGCCTCGGAGATGTAGAGCCTCTGCGTCATCGGCGCGGAATCCGCCCTCCAATGGTCAATATTTACGGACGCGGCCTCACAGACTGCCGTTTCGATCAATTTTTTGACGAGAAACTCATTTTTAAAGCGCACCTCTTTTTTTTGCGGATGGACGTTATAATCGACAAACTTTTCGGGGAACTCCAGAAAGAGGACAGCGCCGAGATTCGTCGTCCGAGCGCGTGCCATCGCATACGTCTCGCGGACCGTCCGGACAATTCCGGGGTTCATTACCTGCCGCTTATTGACGAAAATAAAAAATTCGGGGGTGTTAACCGTGCTCTCGAGCGACGGCTCAAACAATAACCCCGAAAGGTGCATCTGGTCGCTTTGTCGCTCCAAAGGCGTGTAGGGATCAAAGTGCCCTAGTAGAGTCTCGATGCGCTCCTTTAGACTGCGAGGTTCCGGGGAACGTAGAATAAGTTTTCCGTTGCGATAAAGCTCGAAAACAACCCCGGGCTCCGCCAGTATGAATGCCCGGACGAGCTTAATGATGCGCATCGCCTCCGTGGATTCGGATTTCAAGAAGCGTTTCCGCGCCGGGATCTTTTCAAAGAGATTACGAACTTCGATCGTCGTGCCGCGGGGGCGGCTACAGGGCTTAACGGAAACTTTTTGGCCGGAATCATAACGAATCTCGGTGCCCTGCTGTCCATCATTCGTTTGCATCCGCACCCGTCCTACGCTTGCGATAGATGCCATTGCCTCCCCGCGGAACCCGAAGGTCGCAAGGGATTCAAGATCTTGGATCGACGATAGCTTACTCGTTGCATTGCGTTGGAAACAACACTCTGCATCTTCGGGACTCATCCCAATTCCATTATCTTCGACCGAAACGAGCAGCTCACCACCCTTTTCAAAGCGAATCACGATCCGCGTCGCCCCAGCATCCAGGCTATTTTCGACCAGTTCCTTGACGATCGACGCTGGGCGCTCGATAACCTCACCCGCGGCAATTTGGTTCACAATCAACTCCGGGAGTAGGTGGATCGTCGCCATAAAAACCTTGTCACAGGCTGGACGAATATTCACATCCGGCAAGTGCAAATCTCCTTTCAGCCGATCGTACAATTTTTCCCTGAGTTTTCCGAACCTGTACGTCAACAGCTTCATCATTTTTGTCGCCTATTGCTTGAAAAAAATCAGTCGCTGAACCTCATTTCGCGGAAAGATACCGAAAAGATCGTCGAACACCACCTCCTGCCGAGCCTCGCGATTGCTCGATCGGTGACAATTCCCTCAAAGTCTTCTGTATTGGACATCGGTTCCGGGGGCGGTTTCCCGGCAATTCCGCTTGCAATCGTACTTCCAGAGGTACGGTTTACATTAGTTGACTCCATTAGGAAGAAAATCCGGGCCGTCGAGGAATTCGCCCAACAACTCGGGCTAAATAACGTGACCTGTATTTGTGATCGCGCGGAACACCTCCAGGAGCGTTACGACTACATTACCGGGCGCGCAGTTACGTCGGTTGAGGCGTTTCGTACGCTTGCGGCTCCATTACTTCAGCCCCATGGCCAGATTCTTTACCTCACCGGCGGTGATTGTCGCGTTCCAAGGGATGCGAAAGTTTTCGACCTCTATTCTCTGTTTGAACAACAGTACGGCGAGACGAAAAAGCTCCTTGTGATCACACCGTCCGCGTCCCGACTAGTAGGTCTTCACAATCCCTTCCACAATCTTCGTCCAGCCATCGATCAGGACAAAAAGCATCATCTTAAACGGCAGCGAAATCGTCATCGGCGAGACCATCATCATACCCATCGCCAACAAAATATTCGAAACGATCATATCGATGGCGATAAACGGTAGGTAGAGGAGAAACCCGATCTGAAATGCGTCAGTTAATTCTGAGACAACGAATGCCGGAATGAGTACGAGAAGGTGCCCCTCCTTTAGGTCTTTTTTCATCTCCTCGGGCCAGATCTTTTGCGCTGTTTTTAAAAAGAATGCCCGGCCCCGTGATTTTGTATGCCGCTCTAAGAATTTTTTTAACGGTCCGCAGGCCTCGGATATCTGCGGCTCCAGCGATGCAATATTATTCATATCGAAATCGATATTACGCGACACATCGAATGTCTCCTGCATCACCGGATACATGATATAGATCGTCAGAAGAATCGCGAGACCGTTAAGGACGAGATTCGGCGGAACCTGCTGAACACCGAGCGCATTACGGACGAGACTCAGGATGCTGGCGATCTTAACAAATGACGAGACCATCAACAGTGCAAATGGCGCCATGGTGAGTGACACCAGTAGGATGATGATGGTTGTCGGGTCTAGTGTTACCCCATTCATTTGCTGTAAAACTTAATCACACGGACCCCAATTCGACCATCGACGTCGATGAGCTCTCCGATACCAATCGGCGCGTCGTTGGCACAGATCGTTACCGGGGATTCTGTCGGGTTACCGCATTCAAATGTGTAACCTTCTTTGAGTTGCTCGAGTTCTCCTACTGTTGCCTTATTGCGACCCACCTCGAAAGTTAGCGTCACGGGCATCGACTCTACCGGAATCGCGCCACGCGCTGGCACACTGGGTACCGGTTGCGGTTTGAAGGGCTCGACCTCGGGTTGCTTGTAATCGATCGACGGCGTTGTGAGATTTTCCGCTGCAGGCATCGAAACAGTCTCTGTCTGCGGTGCCTCGGTATCGGTACTCACGGTCTGGGCGATTTTTTCGGCGAATTCAGGGTCAACACCTTCCGAAGCTGCAGATTCCATTTCCTCCTCCGGAACGGTATCCGCCGCATCAGTTTCGGCACCATCACCTTCTGCAGAAATTGTATCACTACCCACATCTTCTGGCGATTCACTGTCGTCATCATCCTCTTCGTTATCGCCTTCCGAAGCCGCTTCCTCTTCTACATCGTCACCTTCAGAGTCTGGTGTATCGTCATCCCTTGCGTCCTCGACATCGTCGTTACCCTCTTCAGGACTATCGGCATCTTCTCCTTCATCTTCATCGATGTCTTCTTCCGTATCGGCTGCCTCCTCCTGAGGAGTTACGTCGCCCTCTTCGGCTACGGGAGCTTCCGTACTCTCTTCGACTGAATCTAGAGCTGAGTCGCTTCCCGGAGGGGTTCCTCCCTCCGGGGCCGCATCCTCTAAAATCGCTTCTGTTTCCTCGTCACTCATCCCTCCTATATCTCCTTCTAAATGTTCTATGGTTGCTGTCACTTGCGGTGTTGTCACCCCTAAACGTCCTTCCGGCGCTTGTGGTACCTCCGACCGATCGTTGCGGATCTGGGACGTGCTCCGTGGCGCTACTGATGACATTGTAGCAACTGGCCCCTTTGCGGATTTTTTTGGCAATGGAATCGAAAGATTTAGCGATGGCATTTTAAGCGTCGGTGCACCATCTTTTACCGCAATCTCGGGCACACCACTCTGCTGAATGATGATACCACCTGAAGACTCCCCTAAAGCCGACGCCAGCAAAGCGTCGATTTCGGGATCTGTACCACCGGCGACTTCCTCTTCTCCCAGTGTCAGTTGGACCGTTGTATCGGAAGGTAATGTAGGTGCCGCTTCATCGGCAGATGCCTGTGTTGATTCCTCCGAAATACTAACCAAATTGCGCTCTTGAGCCGCTACATCCGGAGACCGCTCGGGTACTTCTTCGAGCTGAATCGCCATCTCCGAAGGTAATGCGGAAGTCGCTCTAACAGTAGCTCCTTGAAAGACTCCTTCTTGAATACCCGTCTGATTATGAGTTGAGACCACTGCATCGGGAACCCGATGCGGAACCGCCTCGGTAACCGTTGCTTGGGCTATCTCCTCCTCCGGGATACCAACCAAATCGCTGATATCGATGACCAATACAGTATCGTCATCTTCTGCCATCGCCGGCCTCCCGACCGAAAAATCGTCGTGTGCCGTGACACCCGTACTGCCCCAAAAATCCCATAACCTTCCTGTCGCGCGTTACCCGATCTGCCGAACAACTAACCCCTGGTCAGTTACCTGCCCCCGTACCTGCGCCTCACCGAGGCCGAGGATAGCAACATCTTGACCTTTAGCAAGATCGTATTGGTCTAAAAAGATGATATCGCCTTCGCCTAAATCCTCATATTCCGCCCGGGAGAGATCGGTTTGCCCGACGCAGATCCGGTACGGGATTTCGACATTATCGAGATGGCGTAACCTAGGGGTCTGAGTCATTTTTTTCGCGAGCTGTGCTAGCAGTGCCTCTGGAGCGACCAACCGTCCCGCTGTCGCGTATTCGCCATTCATCTCAACGACGAAATCGATCCCAGTTGGTGCTTCACGGGGTGTCTTGGAAAGCGATTCACACGCGATACCAACTCCTAATTTTTTCGAAAACTCACCCCAAAGCCCCTCGAGCGCTTCTTGTAAGACGAGTAATTGTAGCGATTCTGGTAAAGCTAAGAGATCCGCTTCGCCAAACTTTGTTGTCAACTGCTCAAGTGGTGGAAAAGTATCAATCAAAAGGTAGCAGGGGAATTGACCAACCTTTACGCCAATCTGAAAGGGTAACTGCGCCTCATGTGGCCGCAACTCAACGGATAACTCACCTCCCGGAACCGGAGTCGTAAACCGAACTTCCCGACCGTAAAATACATTATCGATCGCGACCGCCTGCCGTGTTGTTTTTTCTAGTGTTAACTTTTGTTCCATCCCTTTCCCCCATTGTTACTTACGAGACGCTTTGCCCGATTTCCCGCATCATCGTTAAAAATTCCTCATCATGAATATTGAACGGCTTTCCGCCCTTAATCCGCGAGAACTGGATACAAGCGAGACGATTATTGTCCTCTTCGTCGTACCCGATTACGCCCGATTTACCATTTTGGGCACATTGGACGGCGAGCGCCGCAGACTCGCGGATCATTTGTAGGTCGTGTTCATTGGCCTTTGCCGAGCGCGCAAAATAACCGCTTTTTTGGACGAGTTTCTTTTCCGCACCGATTTTATCGGCGAATTCGCTCGCGAACCACTGCCCTGGATTGATCGCGTCGAGCTTGATATGTCCAAATGCATCACGGACGATTTCTTTCTTTTGTGCTTCAAGTTCCTTAACGATACTCTCGACACCTGCGCCCTCACTGACAAATAAATTCACGCAGCCGTAATGCTCCAATACATCCCGAAGACGTTCCACCTCAGCCGCGATATCAAGCTTCATCTCGGGAATGTAGACCCCATGGACATCAAGTGCGCCCTGACTC
>CAMWJR010000034.1 GCA_947174645.1 uncultured Verrucomicrobiota bacterium
GTATTAAGAGACCAGCCTTTGACGTTTCTATTTTTTTTCATCCTGCCGGTACGACTGCGACCTCGTACGCTCTTAGCGATCACTGCCGGATTTGAAGTTTTGGGTTTCTTGACACAGGAGCTCGCGGGGTATGGGATGATTGCGAATTCCGCGCATCTCGGAGGTTTTTTAGGAGGATACCTAGTTTATATCTCGAGTCAGCGGGGGTTTGATTTCGGAAAAATGATCCGAAAACAATGGAAGGAGTACTTTCCTCGGAAGTCGACTGTGCAAAGCGATAGTTACAGTCTATATATCGCCAAAAACGCGTCACAGCGCCAAGAAATTGACCGTATTCTCGATAAGATCAATACGACGGGGTTTCAGTCACTAACACCGGGAGAGCGCGATACCTTGGAATCGGCAAAACAGCTGATGCATCGCTAAGTATTTTTAGAAAATAGAGAAATTGCTTCTGCGATGGCACCGTCGCCGCCGGTAGATTGTAGAATATGCACCCTA
The DNA here is from genome assembly GCA_947174645.1 of uncultured Verrucomicrobiota bacterium. GTDB lineage: Bacteria > Verrucomicrobiota > Verrucomicrobiia > Opitutales > LL51 > LL51. The sequence goes on from CAMWJR010000034.1 coordinate 502, forward strand.
GGAATGGTTTGGATAATCGGTATCGCCGTCGAAGGGCACGCAATCCAGCCGTGGTGTTGTACCAGAGATTCCATGACGCCAAAATCATTGATATCGTCGCCGACGTAAGCAATGTCGCTGAAGTTGATGTCATATTTCTGACATAGCGCAGAGACAATAGATCGTTTGCGATTGCCGGCATCAGTAAATACATGTGACTCCGGAGTTTCGGTCAATGCTGCTAAGCGATAAGGAATAAACCCATTTTCACCGGTGACAAAAAAGACATAATTACCCGCCTGGTTCCAGCGCTTAATCGCTGCAATATCGCGTTTAGAAAAACGCTTCCAGCGGGAATCATCGGTGGCGAAAATCATGGCAGCGTCCGTACACGTTCCATCGATGTCCAAAATGAGCGTCGGTTTGGAGTTTTTATGCAGTGATGTGATGGGTGTTGTTGTATCTTGGCGCAAAACCTCAAGAAGTTGGACGATTTGTGGCAGCGCCATAACATATCGGTTTGCGAACTGGCGGAGCATGTGCGGTCTTTTAAGCGAAAAGTATTGGGTTGAGGGTGCCGTAACAGGTCGTTCTGTAACAACGATGGGGCCATTATCATTCCTGGTGGTCTCTAAAATTGCTTCGTCGTTGCCGAAGTAGAGTAGGTTTCGAAAATTGCAGTCGTGTTTTTGACGAAATTGTTCCAGAAAACGCATTCGATCGCCGAGATTTGGGAAATAACCGGCGATATTGAGGACCTTCATGCGCGACTCGATAATTTCCGAAAAACGATTCTTGGACGAGAGCACATAAACCTCCATACCCAGAGCTTCGTGAAAAATATTTTTCAGCGCCATGCCGTCGTAAGTACTGAATGGGATCGCGGATTCTGGCGACGGATCTTGGTTTTGGTTGTGGAGATAGATCGCATCTCCCTCGGGATTTTTGAGGTCGTTCCCTGAGAGCACGCGCTGAGGATCCCAAAAGATTCCATCGTCAACCAAAAGATAGCGTACTTCTTTAAGTGAAACCTCGGGTAACGTCATGCGATGTTGGAATTATTTTTAGCTCTTCTGGCAACCCCTATTTATTATAACGAAAAGCGTTCACCGAGGTAGAGTTTGCGGCTTCGGGGATCGTTAAGCAGGACACCGCGGTCGCCTTCACAAAGTACCTTCCCCTCGTGAATCAGATAGGCGCGATCGACGATTGAAAGCGTTTCGCGCACGTTGTGATCCGTGATCAGGATGCCAATCGATTTCTGCTTCAGCTGCGTAATAATTGCCTGGATTTCCGCAACGCTAATGGGATCGACGCCGCCGAAAGGTTCGTCGAGCAGTAAGATTTTGGGATTCATCATTAAGGCACGGCTGATTTCGAGCCGCCGACGTTCTCCGCCACTTAAAGTGTACGCCTTTTGAGATGCGAGATGCGTGATCCCTAGTTCTTCAAGCGCATGACGAATAGTCGCATCCAGCGAACCCGCGGGAATCGGAAGATTTTCGGCAACAATACGCAAGTTGTCGTATACCGATAGCTGGCGAAAAATCGAGCTCTCTTGAGGAAGATAGCCAATGCCGAGCTGTGCGCGACGATGCATCGGTAAACGCGATATGTCCTGTTCTTCGAAAACAATCTGGCCGGAATCTGGAGCGACGAGCCCGACAATCATATAAAAAGTTGTCGTCTTTCCTGCACCATTAGGGCCAAGGATACCGACAATTTCGCCCGCGGCGACCTCTAGACTTACCTTTTGGACAACCGAGCGTTTCCCGTAAGTTTTACAGAGGTCATGTGCTGAGAGAATGCAGGGCATGGTTTTAATAAAGCGAGGGACACTACTTTTGAAAAGAACAAACCGCCGCTAGATTCCTTAAATGACCGGAGGTGCTTCGCGAACAATAAATTGTGGCGTCTGAAGAAGATTTTTTAATCGAGAAGTATGAGGATAATCCGGGGGTTTTAGTGGTTGATGTGCCGAAATTTCTGGGGTTGGTGTAGCTATTAATTCGGTTTGTTCAATCGAAACCTGAACGGGTTGAGAACCTCCGCGGTCGCTGATCACTTCCACGTTCTTGGTGAAATAATTAACTTTGATCATGGGTGCCGAGACCGTACCCATAGAACTTCGAATAACCGCGTTTCCCTTTAAAAGAATGATCGATTCACTGGGAATAATTTCCGCCGCATCCGCTGTGCATTGGCGATCTTCCTGAGTTAGCGAGAGGGGACCTGTGATCCAGACATGACGGATGCTACCGAGATCGGACTGAAAGTCGGTCAACTTGCCAGCAACGGCGACGCGGGCTTGGGTGCAGTCGGCTGTAAAAAGCGGAGCAGTGACGTGGACATGTTCGGAAAATGTTAACTCAGAAGAGTTATCCTCAAAAGAGACGTTCAGCCGGTCGCTGGTTATGGAAATTCCGGCAAACAGTGACGATGAAAGCAAAAAGAGAAATAGGAAAAGGCGCAAACGCTCACTAGCGGCTTGGATTTGCCTCGAAAAATACCTGGACATTTTTGTTAAGCGTGAGTTGTTTTTGCGTGCCGTTTAATTCCCATTGCTCGCCCGCAGCCGAAAATTGTTTGTGAGCAACGACAATAAAACCGTCGCCCGAGGCTTCGTTATTGGGCAAGTCGATTTTCGCCTGATCGCTCATGATCGAAAGGTCTGGAGTCTCTTCCGATGTCGTCGTGATCAGAACGTCCTGAACGCAAAAACGCCCTCCTGGGAATACATCTGCCTGCTTCCCAGAAATATTGTAAACTTTGACGCCTTGTGAGTTGAAAAACGGGATCGCAAACTGGTGAAGGCTATCGCCGTGCGCGCTTCCAAGTAAAAAAACTCCGCCAAGTAAATGAAAAAAATGTCTCAACACGGCGCCGCATTAGAAAAAGTAAAAAATGTTTTTCAAGCTGAAAATAAGGATTGACAAAAAAAAATGGCAATGCTACCGAACTGCCCTAAAGGGTCTACTCATGTTACACATTAAAACAATTACAAACGAAGAATGGAATGATCTTTACTGTAAACCTTTGATTTTTTTTGGCTTCCATCCGCAATTATCACAAAAGCCCAATCAATGCGTTGCGGTTGCTGCATTTGAGGACGGAATTTGCGAATATCGGGAGATCCACAAGAAACGCGAGGCATATCAAGATTTTTTTCAAAGCCTTTTACGTAAATATCAAGATGCGCCTATTGAAGTTTTGCCCCAGAAAACGCAGCGGATTTTGGAACAATTCGAGTACGAGCGTGAACGCACTGCAACGTCGGTTTACCTTTATTTGAAGGGGAGTTCTGAGGAAGTGAAGCGCTGGTCGGAGGAGTTACGACTTCCCGGAAACGTCGTCAGTGGCGATAATCCGATTCAAATGAACACTACTCCATAGAGATTGTAAAAATTTGTCGATCGATTATCCTATAATTTGTGGGTGAGGCCGTTGAATGGGTTGAGTGGTTGGATGCGAGACGAGGAGTTGTCAAATGGTGTAACGATATTTCGATAAGCCATTCCCAGGAATTTTTGGGGGAAATTGCCATCAATGGGGTTCCCGTTGCTGTTCAATGGAAACAGGCTCCACTAAGCGTATGGCTGCAGGAATATGCTTATGGAGTGCAAGAAGATCGCATCGTTTTAGGGGTAAGTGAGGCGTATTTAGCAGAAAATTGCGCTGAAGGCGAAAAAATCTATCTGGCGTCAGAAATCAATGGTTGGCTTTCACAAGGTCTAGACGCGCGTTGGGAGCTGCGTCCTCAAATGATCGATGGGATGCTTTTTTATGTAGCAACAATTGCGCCCGAAGAGGCTAAAAATAATTTTCAGTTCAAGTTAGTTACAGAGCATTGGCGTTGGTTGCCGGTAGGGGAATTTTTTAAGAGCAAAATTATTGCAGGACAAAATGCGGAGAATTTTTATTACGACTCAGCATTCCGTCCCAATGCCCTTTCTGTTTTTGAATTGGAAAACCAAAAGTATTTGTGTGCGGATTCAGCGACAATTTCTGTAGAAAACAAAAAATTTCCTGTTAATTGTGATCGTTACTTGGCGTCGTTATCCTCAACGGCATTTCTAGGGGCGCGCGTCGAGGATTGCAAAACATTTTTCGGATTATTTGCGCCACGAGCGCGTATGGTTGAAGTCTTATGGAAGGCTTCGCTGGGCGCCGAATGGAATACTTTTCCTATGGAGTGTAATTCTGAAGAAGGTACCTGGTCAGCTGTGATTGAAAAAGATCTATCGGAGCAATACTACATGTACCGCGTAACGCGCATGCAGGGTTCAGAAGCAGTAATGACCGACGTGGTCGATCCCTATGCACAGGCACTTGTCCAGCGCGAGGGACCAGGAATAATCATGGGCCCCCAACGGGTTAATGATGTTTGTTCGCATCGGTTAATCCCGGAGGAACTTGTGATTTATGAATGCCACGTGCGCGATATGATCACCAATGTACCCTCCATCCTATCGGGAGATCGATTTCATTTTTCTGGGCTTTGCCAATTCATTGAAAGTGGTTATTTCGAGTCGCTTGGGATCAATGCACTTGAACTGCAACCGATCCAGGAGTTCGATAATGAGAATCCCGAAGAGTACCATTGGGGGTATATGCCCGTCAATTACTTTTCTCCGGCGAGCGCATATGCTTCTTACCCCGAACGTGCATCTCAAGTCGAGGAGTTCAAAAAACTGGTCGAAACCTGCCATCGGCACGGGTTATCCGTCATTCTAGACGTTGTTTACAATCATGTTGGCAATCCCAATTATTTGTATGCGATCGATGACCGCTATTACTTTCGACAAAGAAGCGGCGATGGGACGTTAGAGAATTTCAGCGGCTGCGGAAATGATTTGAAAACTGGGAACCCGATAGTACGCCGATTGATTCTCGATAGCCTTCAACATTGGATCGAGATGTACGATGTCGATGGTTTTCGTTTTGATCTCGCAGAGCTTGTAGAGCTACCTTTTCTGGAAGAGGTCCGAAAAAAGCTGCAACAATTAATAAAACCCAATTTAGTAATGATTGCAGAGCCTTGGAGCTTCCGGCGTTATGTGGGACACGAGGTTAAGGCGACGCAATTGCAGGCCTGGAACGATGAATTCCGAAATTTCATTCCGCAGTACGTTCATGGACATGGCAATCGCGAGGGCTTGCGTTATTTCCTTCGCGGATCGGTCGATTTTCGGTCTAGTTTTCCGGCACAGAGCATCAACTATCTCGCATCGCATGATGACTACTGTTGGCTGGATGCGATCACCGAAAATGCCAATCACGATGGGAGTTCCCTGACGCTGAATGATCTTCGTCGAACGCATATGGCGCTCGCGATTTTATTACTTTCTCAGGGAGTTCCGATGCTTGCAGAAGGCATCGAACTACTACATTCCAAGCATGGCGTTGAAAACACCTATCAGCGGGGTGACCTCAATGCGCTTTCCTACATTCGACTGAATGAGTTCCCGCTAACGTTCCAGTACATTAAAAACCTCATTCTTTTGCGTCAAACTTCGGGCTTGTTTCAAAAAAGGCAGTCTCTTCCCGAGGACTACGCAAAAATTTTCCCGTCGGCAAGAAACGATTCTGCGGCGGCCATTTTATTGAAACTTGAGAACGTTCCGGGTATTTTATTGGCGCTCAATCCGCATGAAACAATTGCCGAGTTTGATTTACAAAATACGCCTTGTGAAACCTTTCAACAGATTGCCGATACGTTTACTTTTGGTACTGGTTGTGCGCATTATCTATTGTCGTCAATGATTCTCGAAATTCCTCCAATGAGCTGTGGTGTGTGGGTTGAAACCCATGAAAATAAGAACTTATAGCGATACCGCTGAAATCCACTTGCCAGAGCGTCGGAGTTCTGAAAGCTCAGGTGTGATTTTTGTTGTAGATGGCGACGTCACACTTCCAGTTAATCGTTATTAGTTGCCTTTGGGTGTTGATCTCATTGACATTCCATGAGTGGGCACACGCCTGTGTTGCTTTATGTTTTGGGGATGAAACGCCAAGAATCCAAGGGCGTCTTACTTTAAATCCCTTGGCGCATATTTCTTTTTTCGGATCCGTGGTTATTCCGTTACTTTGTGCGTTTAGTTCTTTCCAAGTACTTGGTTGGGCACGCCCAGTAGAAGTTTGTCCGGAAAACTTTAAACATCGCAATTTCGGAGATCTATGCTGTAGCCTTGCGGGTCCGTTGATGAATTTTTTGCTCGCTTTTCTTCTGGTGTTTGCGAGTGAATGGGCCTGTCGCCATGGCGCATCGTGGGGGAGTTTGTTGTTAATTGGGGCGAGTTGTAATATTTCGCTTGGGCTTTTTAATTTGATTCCCATCCCGCCGCTCGATGGGGCGCATGTATTAAAAATTTTCTTTCGCATGTCCGAAGCAACATTTGTGAGCTATGCTTCAGTCGGAACATTGCTGCTTTTGATTCTAATTAATATTCCATGGTTTACAACCGGGTTTGCGATTATACATCGTAGTGTATTTTTATGGCTTGATACCGTTGTATTGAGCTATTGTTTTTAACGAAAACTCCGTTGCAAGTACGGTAAACGAGCTTGACAAAACAGGCGCCGTTACTGGACTTGGGGAAGTTTGCCAGGGTAGCTCAGCGGTAGAGCAGAGGACTCATAAGCCTTTGGTCGGCGGTTCAAATCCGCCCTCTGGCACACGTGCTCAGGTGGTGGAACGGTAGACACGCATGTTTGAGGTGCATGTGCCGCAAGGTGTAGGGGTTCGAGTCCCCTCTTGAGCACCAAGGGCCTGGGCTTTCTCAATTAGGTTATGGGGTCTATGGATATGCCCAAGGATTTTGCTTTTCACAGGCCTTGTGTGTGATAGCTCACCATGCATACGCAGACTTAAGTGACGAAAGCAACTACCGGAGATACGATTCTGTAACTGGAATAGCGATAGTTGCAGATTCCTCGTGGTCGGAGCGACTGGATTCGAACCAGCGGCCTCTACCTCCCTAAGGTAGCGCTCTACCAGGCTAAGCTACGCCCCGAACGTTCTCTCCAATCTAAAATAGGGCACCAAAAGGCAAGGTTTTTGTTTACGCTACTGCGCCGAGAATTCTTTGAATGTCCTCAACAATTTGTGGGGGTGTGAGGCGGCATTGCTCGAAAAATGTTTCGGGATCGTACCGATCGACAAAGGCTTTGGGCGCACCGCAGTTTAACACTTTCATGTCGCTAGTCCCGTAGTATCGGGCGATTTTTTCGCCGAATCCACCATCAAGGACGCCATCTTCCAGTGTGACGACAAGGCGATGTCGTTGCTTGAGGTCTTCCAGAAGTCTTGTGTCGAGACCCGTAATAAAGCGTGGATTAATCAGTGTGACGTCAATGCCTGTTTTTTCGTGAAGTAGGGCAGTGACGGTTTCGCCGAGTTGGTAAAAAGATCCGAGAGCCAAAATTGCAATTTCGGAGCCCGGGTGAGTGATCGTATATTGGTTGAGATGGTCGTAATTATCAGCGACCTGCCGATTTTTGTCCGAAATCACGCCATTAGCAAGCACCCGAATCGCGACAGGATGGGCGGTTTGGCGAATGCTCCATTCGAGCATCGAAAAATACTCTTCCTGGCACGTTGGGGCAAGGTAGACCATGTTGGGAATGTTGGCGATAACGGGAATGTCAAAAAAACCGAGGTGCGTGATGTCGCGAAACCCGTTGAGTGTCCCCGCGAACACCAAAATCACCGCCGGATTATTGTTAATGCAAAGGTCCTGTGAAAGCTGGTCGTATACCCGTTGAACAAAAGTACTAAACACGCCCCAAACCGGTCGACTGCCCCCTGCGGCAATCCCCGATGCCATAGCAACTGCATGTTCCTCTGCAATGCCAACATCGACAAACTGTGAACCCGCTTGTTGACGCCGTTTCGGAGTAAAACCAAAAACGGTCGGTGTCCCTGAGGTGATCGCAACAAGCTTCGAATTTTGTTGCATCGCCCGTAAGAAATACTCAGCCGTGAGGTCTGCGTAATTTTCTGTAGGTTGAGCCGCACTCTTCCCGGTTTTGAGATCAAACGGTATACCGCAGCAATGCCACGTTTCCTTGTCTTGTTCCGCAATTGGTAGTCCTTTGCCTTTAACGGTATTGATGTGAACGACGGCGGGATGGTCGATGTTTTTGATCTCGGAAAATGCTGCTACCAAGGCATGGACATCATTGCCATCGGCAACATAACGGTAATCAAATCCCATGGATTTGAAAAAATTGCAGGGACACTGGCCGTTACTTTCCCGAAGTACTTGGAGGTTTTGATAGACGCCACCATGATTTTCGGCAATCGACATCTGGTTATCATTGAAAATAATAATGCCATTTGTTCCGAGTTCTGCGACATTGTTAAGGCCTTCAAACGCTTCGCCTCCGCTAAGTGAACCATCGCCTAAAATCGCTATGACGTTATGTTTTTCGCCTTGCAGGTCACGCGCTTTCATCAGTCCACATGCTAAACTGACAGCGGTTGAGGTATGTCCAATCGTGAACCGATCATGTTCACTTTCATGGGGATTGGTATAGCCTGAAATAGCGTCAAATTGCTCCGGATCTAAAAATCCATTTTTGCGTCCGGTAAGGACTTTATGCGCATAACACTGGTGAGAGACGTCGAAAACAATCGCATCTTTAGGTGAGTTAAAAACGTAATGTAGTGCAA
>CAMWJR010000035.1 GCA_947174645.1 uncultured Verrucomicrobiota bacterium
TTGTTCTAAAAATCGTTGAGTGCCATCAACGTGGTAGCGCCATTGCTACTGCCCCCGCCAAAGCCGGCCCCAGTGGGAATTTTTTTTTGCAGGGTAATGTTTTCGAGCGCTAATTTTTCGATCCCAGTAGCTTTTTGAAAATATTGGATTGCTTGCGTGATGGTGTTATTCTTGTCATCAAAAGGCAAAGTTCTACTGGACGTAATCGTCATCTCTTTTCGACGAGGAGTCGAGGAGAAGTCATAACGGAGCGTATCACAGAGCCGGATAGGAGCCATAAGGGATGTGATGGAACAATAGCCATCGGGGCGTTGACCATGGATCTCAAAAAACAAGTTGACTTTCGCCGGCGACCGTAAAGAAAGCGACCTCACTGCCGCGAGCATGAGGAGGTTTTTGTGAATTGTCCAGTACAAAGCACTTTGCGAGCATCGCTCGAGTCGCAGCGCGAGCCAATTGCTATTTTGGGAGGTGGTGTAAGCGCCCAGGGTGCGGTCCAGCTTCTGAAAAAAATCGGCCTTCCGTATGTTATTTACGACCAAAATCCGGGGCGCGGATCTATGTTTGATCTTGCTGCGACGAAGTGCCATCGGTGGGTAATTTGTAGTCCCAGTTTTACTTTGGAGCACCCCTGGACGTCCCTAGCTTTAGCGCAGGGAGCAACATGTCTTTCGGAGCTCGATTTTGCGAGTCTCTACACAACTGCGCCGGTTATTGCGATTACGGGGACCAACGGCAAGACGACGGTGACGACATTCTTAGCCGATTTTTTTAAAAATCTCGGACATCGAGCTTGGAGTGCCGGTAATATCGGTCGATCGCTCAGCGAGGTCATCGTTTGCGAGCAGCCGGGGCCTAAAGATTTCATTTTTTGTGAGGTCAGTTCATTTCAGGCGGAAACGTCCCGGTGGATTACGCTTGAACATATCATTTGGACGAACTTTGCTCCCAATCATCTCAACGTACATGCCACACTTGAGAATTACTTTAAAGCAAAATATCGGTTAGTCGGTCCACTGTTATGTCCTGGCGGTGCCGTATTTTGTGGCGTCAGTGTTAAACAAGCGGCAGAGCAGATGGGGTATGTTTGTCCTAACAATACTCATGTCGTCCAACCATCGCCAAGTGCCCCAGGCGCCTTTGCCGTTGCACCTCAGCGAGAAAATTTTGCACTTATTGAGGCTTTTTGCCAATATCTTCACGTACCACAGGAACGCCTAAACGCATTTGCCCAACAGTTTACGCGACCTAAGTACCGCCTGGAGGATTTGGGTATTGTAGCAGGAAATCATTACTGGAATGACGCTAAGAGTACCAATTTTGCGGCCTTAGAGAGCGCGCTCCAGAATTTTTTGAATGAATCGGTTATTTGGATTGGTGGTGGACGTTCGAAGGGTGAGAATCTTACAGATATTGTTCCCGTTTTAAAGAACCGTATTGAGTTGGCGCTGCTGATCGGCGAGACAGGACAGGAGTTGGAACCGATTTTGCAGTCGGTGCAAATTCCGGCAGTAGAAGTAAAAAATATAGAAAGTGCGCTCAAATACATAAAAAATGCTTGCATTCAAGGAAAGACCATCGTATTTAGTCCGGCGTTTTCGAGTTTCGACCAGTTTGAGAACTACATGGCCCGCGGGAAATCTTTCGAGGAGCACGTTTTTGGTTTGCGGTGAGAACGGCATTCAATACACTCCGCGGATCGCTGTGAGGGACGCGAAAGAGGCCGCATTATGGAGCATTTGAGTTGTTGTTTTAGAGTCGTTTTTGTAATTGCCGGGTTACTACTCGGTGGGTGTACAACGCCGTTTATGGATCGCGACCGTGGGCCATCGCCAACGGATACTCTGGTTCGCCGTGAACAGAAGCCGGCATGGACTGCTCCGGAACCACTACCCATAAGGCGCGCGTTTTCGACACCGCGTCGCCCGGCGCCGGAGGTATATGTTGAGGAAACCGCTCCCGAAGTCGAAGTGATAGAAGTTGTACCTGCGGGTGCGGAATACACGGTTGAAAAGGGAGACTGTCTGTTTGGCCTCGCCAAGCGATTTAATATTAGTTTCCACGAGCTCCTCACCGCGAACAAGCTCGATGAACACGCGCAGCTGTACGTCGGGCAAAGGATTATTTTGCCGGGAGTTGACGTTTCGGAAATTGAGCGCACGGCAGCTAAAACGCAAACACACAAGGTTAAGCGCAATGAGTGTCTTTCCAAAATTGCCAAAAAGTATGGCGTCAGTGTCCGTGCAATAAAATCCGCAAATAACCTGAAGAGCGACCGTATTTTTGAAGGCCAGCAGCTTGTAATTCCGGGGGCGGGATATATTCCGACAACAGTTCCTGAAAAGAAGGAGAGTAAGCCTAAAGTGAAGCCTTTTGAAGTCGATGCCGACGGCTACTATACCCTCCAAAAGAACGATTCGCTTTCAAAGGTTGCGCAAAAGGCCAAAGTTCGAGTTCGTGACCTTCAGGAGTGGAATGGTATTAGTGATCCCAATAAGGTGACGAAAGGGCAGAAAATTTTAGTACGTGCGCCACGTGCCTCCGTGGCCAAGTCGGTCGTCTCTACAGCGGCTCCGGTTCCCGTTCCGGAAAATACGACCGTACCTGTTGTCGAAGAGCAAAGCGCTCCGTTAGATCCTTACGCGTTCATGAGTGATGCCGATTTTTTTAACGACAACAACATCCCGATTGTTCCGGTGACGGTTAAAAATCCGCCGGTTTCGAATTAATGGCGTTGAAGCGGCCGGTCAAGCTTGTCTTAGCGCTTACATTGGCGCTCAATAGTGTTGGTCTAGTTGCGCTACCCAGTGCGAGTTTATCATTTGGGAGTGGTTTTTTCAAAAAGCAATTGCTGGCGGTAGCTTTATCTTTGTTCGTCTGTTTAATTTTTGCAAAAATTCCATTACAGGTGCTTTATCGACATCGAAAGGGGATTTTGCAGCTCGCGTTTTTTTGCCTCACTTTGGTTCTCATCCCCGGTATCGGACATCGCGTCAATGGTTCTCGGCGTTGGATCCCGTTAGGTGGTTTTAATCTCCAGGTTTCGGAATTTGCGAAGATCGCGCTCATCATCTGGCTTGCGGGGTATTTGGCACAGTATCAATCTGAGGTTGAAAATTTCACATGCGGGTTTGTGAAGCCAATGTTCGTTTGCGCAGCCCTTTCGTTTTTTGTGCTCTGTGAACCGGACTATGGGACGACGTTTTTGATGATGAGCGTCACTCTTGCGATGTTTTTTCTTTCGGGAACACGTTTACGCCATCTGTTTTCGATTGTTATTTTGGGAACACTGGCATTTGGAGGACTAATTTTGTTGAGTCCGGTCCGGTTACAACGTGTGACGGCGTTTTTTGACGTCGAAAATCACCGTTTCGATACAACTTACCAGCTCTGGCAAGGGATTTTGTGTTTTGCGGCTGGTGGAATGCAGGGCGCGGGCGCTGGCTTGGGACTGCAGAAATTCTCCTATTTACCGGAAGCCCATACGGATTTTATTTTCCCGGTCATCGGTGAGGAATTTGGTGGGTTTTTTGCCATTGGCGTTGTTTTATTGTTTTTTCTCCTCGAGATAGTCGCGTTGTGGGCGCTACATCACCAGGAGGATCGATTTGCACGCTTACTGGGTAGTGGTGCCGTGCTTATGATTGCGCTTCAAGCCGTGATTAATATTGCGGTTGTGACGGGATGTATGCCGACCAAAGGGATCGCGTTGCCGTTCATCAGTTACGGGGGATCCAATCTCGTGGCGATGTACGGTCTGATCGGTCTTATTATTAACTGTATCAATTATGCACCTCGGGATACCGTTCGTAGCATTACGTTCTGTTGATTTAGCTTTACTTTGAAGGGGATTTGTGCTCCCTCGACGCGCGCGGGAATGAATACAGAGATCCTCCAAGCCGTATTAGAGCGTATCGTTTACCGCAATGAAGAGACGTTTTTTGCGATCATGGCGATGCGTTCAACGGATTCTTCGTTGGGGACATTTACGGCTTGTGGTAAAGTTCCGGGAGCCAATTGCGGCGAGACCTTAACACTTCACGGATCTTGGACAGAACACCCTAAGTTTGGGCGCCAATTTGAAATTGAGTCATTTTCGGCGGCGCTTCCAGCAGATGTTAGTGGAATTCGCAAGTACCTCAGCAGTGGGATGATTCATGGCATCGGCAAAGTATATGCCGATAAAATTGTCGATTATTTCGGTGCGGATACTCTGGATATTATCTCAACGGAATCGGCGCGATTGACCGAAGTTCCGGGGATTGGTGCGGTTCGGGCAAAGAGCATTAAGGCGGCCTGGGACGAGCAGTACGTGTTGCGGGATATCATGATTTTTTTGCAGACCTACGATATTTCCAATGCGCTCTGTTTGCGGCTTTACCGAAAGTATGGCAATGAGGCGAAACAGATCCTCCAATCAGATCCCTACCGGGTAGCGCGTGAAGTTGAAGGGATCGGATTTAAAACTGCCGACAAAATTGCGCAAAACATCGGCATTCCCAGTAACCATATCGTGCGGATCGATGCTGGGATTTTGCATATTTTTTCCGAGATCGCAACACAGGGCCATACCGCATATCCGCTGAAGGAATTTTTAGGGCTCGTTCAGCAGCTTTTAGCGATCGGCAGCGAGAAAATCGAAGCACGAATTAAGACGCTTATTTCGTTTGGCCGTGTACGCCTACTGAAGGGCGATTTGATACAACTCGAGCTCATGGCGAGTTACGAAACGCAACTGCTCGAAGCCTTAAAGCGTCTGCGTTTAGGACGTTCATCGTTGCCGCCGACTAACATCGAAGGTGCGATTATTTGGGCACAAAAGCGCGAAGGGTTCCCTCTCGCCCCCGAACAGGTTACAGCGTTACGAAACGCGCTAGGACAGAAATTATCGATTATTACAGGGGGACCAGGGACGGGAAAGACAACAATTCTCCGGGCACTCGTTTCGATTTTAAGGGCCAAAAATGTGCGAATTGGACTTGCTGCGCCCACAGGACGTGCAGCGCAAAAGATGACGGAAACAACGGGCTGCGAGGCCAAGACGATCCACCGACTATTGCAGTACAACCCGCAGACGGGCGGTTTTTCGTATGACGGCGAGAATCAGATGCCATTTGACTTTATCATCATCGATGAGACGAGCATGATTGATACGCGCCTTGCGGTTTCGCTATTTGTCGCCATCCCGCCGGAAGCGCACATATTATTGGTGGGCGACAATGATCAGTTGCCTTCTGTGGGCGCGGGTAATATTTTGGCAGACTTCATTGGTTCAGGATTTTTTCCAGTCACGTACCTCGTTAAAATCTTTCGTCAAGGCAAACATAGCGAGATCACGCAGTGGGCGCACCGTATTATTCATGAAGACTTGGAGACGTTGCCGGAGGTAATTTCTCTGGATCAGTGGGATCCCGAACGCGATTTTACGTTTATTGCAGCTGAGTCGCCCGAAGATTGTGTTACGAAAGTCGAACAACTATGTACAAAACTCCTCCCGCAGTGCTATCGCATTCATCCCGTCAGTGACATACAGGTTTTAGCACCATTGCACCGGGGAACGGCGGGTATCGATGCTCTCAATACTCGTTTACAGGAGTGTTTTTCGGCAAAAGAAAATCAGATTCCGTGGTGCCGATATCGTTTGGGTGACAAGGTTATCCAGTTGCGCAATAATTACGAAAAAAATATTTTTAATGGAGACCTTGGGTACATTAGCCGTGTTAATGCCGATGATGAGACATTGATAGTCACATTTAACGACGAAAGAGTGTCGCTTGCTAAAGGAGAGCTGGGGGATTTAGCGTTGGCTTACGCGATTAGCATTCACAAGTCGCAGGGGAGCGAGTTTCCAATCGTCGTCATCCCGTTACTAACACAGCACTATGTTATGTTGCAGCGCAATCTCCTGTATACCGCGGTGACACGTGGCCGCAATAAAGTGTTTTTAGTAGGAGATCCGAAAGCCTACCGAATTGCAGTTAGTAACAAGCAGAGCACACGGCGCATTACCGGATTGCCGCTCCTATTTCATCCCGAAGCCTCGGTTGAATCGCTGGGCCTCATTGACAGCTAGCTTCTAAGCGATATTTTTTCTTGCCATGGCGCTGTGGCTTGGTAGGGTGGCGTCGGTCTGGTGAGGTATCCAAGTGGCTAAAGGGTGCAGACTGTAAATCTGTCAGGCATTGCCTTTCGGGCGTTCGAATCGCTCCCTCACCACCAGGTAGACTTTTTTAATCGTGTGAGCGGTAACGTTGAGCTAGATAGCGTTCTGCTTCTCGGAGTTCGGTGCGTTGGCGGAGGTCGTGGCGCTTATCGTAGAGTTTCTTACCCTTACAGAGTCCCAAGAGCAGCTTTACAAGCCCGTGTGTGACGTACATTTTGAGCGGGATAGCTGAAAATCCTTCCTGCTCGAGCGCACTACGGATATGGCGGATCTCTCGGGAATGGAGTAGTAAAAATCGCTCTTGTTTTGTGTCGTGGTTAGCATAATTTCCGAAGGCATATTCGTCGATTTGCGCGTTAAATAACACTGGACGTCCTCGTTTATCGATGCGGACAAAGGCCTCATTGATCTGCGCATGGCCCAATTTTACCGACTTCACCTCGGTTCCACGGAGCACAATTCCCGCCTCGAACGTATCACCGACAATGTAGTCGTGAGCAGCTTTTCGATTACGGATTTCCGGGGCGTTCTTTGCCATATCCCCGATATAGAATTTTAGGCCTTGGAGTAAAGTTTGTACGTGATTTTATGTTCCGCAATCTCGCGCAAGGCGATATCTTCGGGCTCGAGTTTTTCGAGTGAATCGATCAACGGGCGTTCACCAAATTTGAGCTGTTTGACGCGCTTCGAGACGACATTAATTAAAATCATCGGATCCTCGATCACACATTGCGCAGCCTGAAGATAATCGTTCCTCATAAAACGGACCTCAGTATGTTGGGTTTTATCCGTTGGAACGTCAAGTTTTTTATCCATTTATTTCGTTGATTTTGCCGGTAAAATTATTCTACTATCGCGCGAGGTAGCATGAGGTTCGACGAGGACGAAGACGACGAAGTCATTGAGGAAACGCAGAAGGGTGGCGCATGTGCTGCGATCATTCAGAAGAAATTTTTAGAAGAACGGAAAGTTTTTTTATGGGGGGCAGTGGAAGACCGCTCCGCGAAAGAAATTACGGAAAAATTGCTCTACCTCGAGCTTGTCGATCCGGGCAAGAAAATTCAGTTTTTTGTCAATACCCCAGGCGGGTCTATTACCGCTGGAATGGCAATCTATGACACGATGAAGCTCATGAAGTCGCCGATTGAGGTCATCGTAACGGGCCTCGCCGCGAGTATGGGATCGATTTTGTTGTGTGGACCGAAAAAAGGTCACCGATTTTTGTATCCCAGTGCGCGGGTCTTGATCCATCAACCCCTAATTTCGGGTCGGTTTTATGCACCTGCTGTCGATATCGGGATCCAGGCGGAAGAGATGGAAAAAACGCGAAATGAGATGAATCGGATTCTTGCCGAGGCGTCGGGGCAGCCGTTGGAAAAAATTCAGAAAGATACCGACCGTGACTTTTATATGAATGCCCGCGAGGCGATCGAATATGGTTTGGCGGATGCAATTGTTGAAAAAATTTGGTAATTGAAAGATGATGAAGAAACTTGGAATGTATCTGGGAGCGCTCGGGATCGTCGGTGTCGGAGCGGGCTTCCTGTTCGCGAAAACTGAGGAAAAACCTGCCGCTGCAAAGGTGGCACCTAAAATGGCGGCACCGGCGAAGCCTGTGGAAAAGATTCAGGTGGAGCACCGTATCGGATTTGTGAATGCGCAGCGTTTGACCGAGGGGTACTACCGCGTAACAGCGCTCAATAGACGCATAACGGACGAGTACGAAGCGGCACAAAAGCAGCTGAATTCGATGGTTTCAGAGCATGAAGAGCTCTCGAAGGAGTGCCAAAAACTCGAAGAAACGCTCAATAATCCGGCGCTCAATGCGGATGCGAAGAAAAAAACTCAGGAAACGCTGGCGTCGAAGCGATTAATGCTCGAACAGAAGACCCACGCGATCCATGATTTTAAAACGAATTCCGAGCAACGGATTCTTCAGGTACGTATCGAGGAGGGCGAGAAGATCGCAACCCTCGTGAAGCAGCGCATTAGAGATGTGGCGGTCGCGCATGGGTTTACGTTGGTGATTGATCAGGAAAATCCTATGGTGTTTTTTGCCGATGAGCGCTTTAACATTACCGAAGAGGTACTCGCAAAGCTTAACGCGGATCAACCGGCACCAGCACCTGTAGCCGCGGCAACGCACTAGTCTTGAATATCGCAAATTACGTTACACTTTCTCGGATCCCACTGCTATTCATTGTGGTGGGACTCTTGTGTGTTCCAATTCCATTCTCAAAAACGATTGGATTTTTTGTGTATCTCGTTGCGGCGTTGAGCGACTGGCTCGACGGCTACATTGCGCGGCGTTGCGACCTGGTCTCGACCTTCGGACGTTTCATGGATGCGCTCACCGATAAGATTTTTATGATCGGCCTTTTTATTTCGATCTTAGTCTTGGGGGTGATGCCGCGATGGACGTTATTTTTTGTGCTCGTTATCATGGGACGCGAGTTTTTCATTACGGGCTTGCGCCTCGTCGCCTCGAGCCGTGGAATTGTTCTGGGTGCCGAGCGTATCGGAAAAATTAAGACGGTGATGCAAACCGTGACCGTGGGCCTTTTTCTCTCAAGTCAAATGATCCGATCCGATCTTCCGTTTTTCCCTCATTGGTTTGAGCGGATGATCTATGGAGCGGCACTGATTACGTTTGGCATCGCGTTTATCCTAACCGTCCTGTCAGGGGGGTATTACATCCACCGCTACCGCGATCTTTTTGATGATCGGGATTCGAAAGGAGTTGGCGGATGCGACTTTTAGCGGCATTACCCGATCGGTTTGTGCTCAATGTGGCGACTTTAGGGCCGTTAGGACGGTGTCCGGTTGCGCCGGGAACAATTGGATCCTTTGCGGGCATCTTTTGGTACCTTTTAGGTTTTTGGCATATTTCTTTCGGGCAATTTTTATTGGCGTTTGGGAGGTCGGGCGCGATCGCGACCTGGGTTTGTGGCGAAGCCGAGGTGCGCCC
>CAMWJR010000036.1 GCA_947174645.1 uncultured Verrucomicrobiota bacterium
ATTCAGGCATGGGGATTCGGCAACTTGTACGTCTCGCGAATTTTTCCAAGCCAGATTTTATTTTAGGCTCTCCGGCGCTTCAATGGTGGGTACGTTTAAAGATTTTGCCCCTCCAAGGAAAAGTGATTCCGGTTTCACGCCATTTCGCCAAACGTGGGCAATCAGCAACGGTTATGCATCCCTCGAACGAAGACGATATTGCTGCAATTCTCTTTACCTCTGGTTCTACGGGCCCCGCCAAAGGTGTTGTCTACTGCGTTAAACACTTCGCGGCTCAGCTACGCAAATTGCGAGCTAGCCTTCGACTCATGCAAAATGCTCGTGACGTCACCCTGCTACCTGCATTCATGCTCTTTAACCCGATGTTTGGCCGGACAACGATTATTCCTGACATCGATTATACGAAACCGGCGACGTTGCATTTGCCTAGTGTCATTGAGACGATCGCGAATAGTGCAGCAACTAGCAGTTTTGGTGCCCCCGTGCTATGGGAAAAAATCGCGGACTATTGCCTAGAAAATGAATTAAAACTACGGAGCCTAGAGCAGATTTTTCTCGCCGGAGTTTCAGCGACGCCACGTGTTTTAGAAAAAATTCGTCAAGCAGCCCCCAACGCCAAAATTTATACACCCTACGGCGCAACAGAATGTCTGCCGATTTGTCTCATCGAAGCGACAACCATTTTAGAGGAATTACGCCCTTATCAGGAAAATGGTGCAGGCACTTGTCTCGGCTATCCCATCGAAGGTATTAGTGTTAAAATTATCGCTCCCGTAGACGAGCCGTTAGCAGCGATTGAGGAGCGACACGTATTACCAACTGGTTTTATCGGCGAAATTATTGTTTCTGGAGAAAATGTTACGGAGGCATACGACCAACTCCCTGAAGCAACACAGTTGGCAAAGATTAATGACAACGGAAAACTGTGGCATCGGATGGGCGATCTCGGGTTTTTGGATGAAAAAGGTCGGCTATGGTTTTGTGGGCGCAAATCTGAGCGTGTTGTTTCGGGAAGTGAAGAATATTTTCCGGATTGTATTGAGCCACTCTTTTGTAAATACTCAAAGGTCGCGCGTGCAGCGCTAATCCGCTATGAGTCCAAGGGAATTGTTGTTCCTGCACTCGTCATTCTTCCGAAAGAAGGTTATTATCCACACTTCTTCTGGCAACGATGGGCTTTTCGTCGTCATCTCAAACAGCTCGCGCAACAGTTTCCGAAAACCGAATCGATCGAGCATTTCTTTTTCCTTAAAAAGCTTCCGGTCGATCCACGGCATAATGCTAAGATTAATCGTCAGCAATTAAGTGCGACGTTTTCTGCGTAATCTGCTTCGGATTTTTAATTTTTCGCGGAAAAGAAAGCACGATTTTTGTCCCCTGATGCTCGTGCGATTCAATAGTGATCGAAGCATCGTGTTCACGGAGAATGCGCTGAACGATAAACATCCCCAGACCACTCCCATGTGCCTTTGAGGTTACAAAGGGCGTAAATACTTGCTGAATCTGTACATCGCTCATCCCCTCCCCCGTATCACAAAACGCGACCAAGACGTGTTCATCATCCGAAGAAACTTGTATCGTTAGCTGTTTACGAATGGTCATTGCGTCGACCGAATTCTTGATGATATTGAAAAAAACCTGCTTTAATTGATTTGTATCTCCAATAATTAATGGAATTTCGCCATCGACTTCAAAGCGGATCTCAACTCCATCATTCACAAGCTCGGGCGACAAAAATTTAACAACAAAGTGTAGCAATTCGAGCACATCGGCATCGGTCAAATTCGGCGTCACAGGGCGCAACGCTTGAAGAAAATTCTTAATAATTCCGTTGAGACGATCGACTTCTGTGCGACAA
This sequence comes from uncultured Verrucomicrobiota bacterium, assembly GCA_947174645.1. GTDB lineage: Bacteria > Verrucomicrobiota > Verrucomicrobiia > Opitutales > LL51 > LL51. The sequence continues at coordinate 1,859 of CAMWJR010000036.1, forward strand.
ATATCAATCGCTGACAAAATCGTATCCTTATGCCCCGCGCTAAGATCACTTTTCATGAGCTCAAGTTGGAGTGCAATCGAGTTCAAAGGATTTCCAATTTCGTGGGCAATCCCGGCCGATAAAAGCGCAACTGACTCGAGCTTTCCCTCCTCAATCTCACATGCCTTTTTTTGGATATGCTGTGTAATATCTGAAAAAACACAAACCGCTCGAAGCGTATCGCCTTCCTCAATCGGTACTGAATAAAAGCGTAAGATTTTTGAAGCAGGATAAGTCAAACGGACCTCTGCGTGGATGGAGTGTTCCGTAATGTGTTGAATATCAACTTGCTTTAGGAGCTCGGGAATGCATTTCCATAAAATCATATCTCCGATATCTTTGAGGTTGAGCATCGTTTCTGCCGTTGTGTTGATGAGCTCTATCCGGCCAGAAGAATCGATTACAATAATTCCATCTTGGATAAGGTTTAGGATTTTTTGGAAAAACTCGCGTTGACCGTAAAAGCGTTTTGCCAGCGTAATAAGCGTCGCTTTATCGAGATGCGCAATACGCTCGAGCCAATTCTTAAATGAAGCTCCTCGAATCATAAAAAAACTCGTAGCATTCCAGCTACGAGATCTGTTTTTACAATGCTATTCTCGAGAAACTAGGCAACTGCTTCTTCTGCAGGAGCTTTGGCCTTTTTCGCACCACGGCGCCGCGGTTTTTTATGACCCGTATCATCAGCGGCAACAAGTTCGATGATCGCCATCTTACTAGCATCGCTGTAACGCGGAACGAGCTTATAAATCCGTGTATATCCCCCGTTGCGTTTCAAAAAGCTCTCTACTTTCTCGTCGAATAAGGACTTTACAACACTCTCGTCACGTACACGCGCTAATGCAAGTCGACGGAAGTGTAGCTTTTGCTCCGGAGCTTCGACCGTGTATGCCTTTTTTGCTAAAGTAATAACCTTTTCCGCAAATGGACGTAAGGCACGCGCTTTTGCGAGCGTCGTCTCAATCCGGTCATGGGTCAATAACGCCGTCGTTAAATTGGCGAGCAACGCTTCACGATGCTCCTTTTTAACACCTAAAGTGTGATTATGTTTCTGGTGACGCATGGTTTTCCTAACTATTTAACATCCGCTCGTCGACTTTCATCCCAAGCGATAATCCTAACTCTTCGAGCTTATTTTTAATCTCGGTTAACGATTTTTTACCGAAATTACGATACTTTAACATCTCGTTTTCGCCCTTCATTACGAGTTCGCCAACTGTAGTAATGTTCGCGTTATTGAGACAGTTCGCGGCGCGAACGGAGAGCTCAATCTCGTTGACACTCATGTTCAGAAGTACACGGAGACGATTTTGCTCATCGCTTGCCTCGTGAGCCGCATCCTCAAACTCAATAAGATCGCCATTAATTGCATCAAAGACATCTAAGTGCCGCTTTAAAATCGCAATCGAATCTTTCAACGCAGTCTCGGGTGTTACACGACCATCGGTCCAAATCTCGAGCGTTAGCTTGTCAAAATCTGTCATCTGGCCAACACGCGTATCCTCCACAGAATACCGGGCCAACTTAACCGGACTGTAAAGCGCATCAATCGGGATAATACCGATATCAGTTGTAAATTTCCGTTCGTCAGCCAGGGCATAGCCACGACCAACTTCCGCTTCCATTTCCATAAACAAGCGGCGTTTTTCGTTAATCGTACAAATGACTTGATCGGGATTTACGATTGTCACAGGGGTATCACTGTGAATATCAGCAGCAGTTACAACCCCTTCGCGATCCACATCAATGGAGAGATGAATACTTCCCCGGGTATCCGCCTTTAAAAGGACTTTTTTTAGATTTAAGATGATCGCAGCAACATCTTCAACAACACCGGGAATGGATTGAAATTCGTGGGCAACACCTTCAATCTTTACGGAAGAAATCGCAACACCTTCAATTGAACTTAGCAGTACACGCCGTATCGAATTACCAATGCTGTGACCGTAGCCGGACTCAAAGGGCTCTGCGACAAACATGCCGTACGTATCCGTTGCGGTTTCTTCAATCCGCACCATCCTCCGAGGCAACTCAAATTTTCCTAAACGTCTGACCATAACGACTAACGGCTATAGAACTCAACGATGAGCTGCGCATTAATTTTCTGTTCGAGCTCCTCGGCAATCGGATCGCGCTCGACCTTTCCAGATAACGCATCTTCGTCAAAGGTCATCCACGCAGGTACTGCCCGGTAACGGCAATCTTCAACACTCTGTACTGCACACCGCTTTGAGGATGTCCCCTCACGGACCTTAATCGTATCCCCAGCCACACAGTTATAGCTCGGAATATCCACCTTCTGGCCATTCACTAAGACGTGTCCGTGGTTGACAAACTGACGCGCTGCCCGACGAGTCCGCGCCAAACCTAAGAGATAGACGACACTATCCAGGCGCATCTCTAAGAGACGTAAAAATTGCTCACTTGTTACGCCACGTTTCGCCTTGGCCCGGTCGAAGGTAAGACGGAACTGCTTCTCCGTTAAACCATACATGTAGCGTAACTTCTGCTTTTCATTGAGACCGGTCCCGTATTCCGAAACCTTCCGACGGAGGCGTGGACCGTGGATCCCCGGATAGTACGGCTTCCGCTCAACCGCTTTACATGAGGGGAAAATTTCACAGCCAAAACGCCGATTAATTCTAGCTTTAGGACCTGTATAACGAGACATAGCTTTCTCTTCTCAAAAAAATTAGATTCTACGACGTTTCCGAGGACGACAACCGTTATGTGGAACCGGTGTTAAGTCCGTAATCGAATTGACCGTTAACCCGAGCGTCTGTAAGGCCCGAATCGCCGAATCACGCCCCATTCCTGGCCCCTTTACCCGGACCTCAACTTCCTTAAATCCGTGCGATAACGCTACACGCCCGGCCTCCTGAGTAACAACTTGTGCCGCATATGCAGTCGACTTCCGTGAACCCCGAAAATTACACCGACCAGAACTCGACCAGGAAACAACATTCCCCTGGAGGTCTGTAAAGCATACCTTTGTATTATTGAAAGTTGCTAAAATGCTACATACCCCATGCGAAATATTTTTACTGTTCTTCGCTTTCCGGATCTTTGTCTCGGTTTCACCCTCACTGAGGATATCTTGAACGGATTCCTTCTTTTCAGGAATTACCGACTCTTCCGTTAATACTAGCGATTCTTCGTCTGCCATTTTACTTCTTTCTTACGACACCAATCGTCTTCCGTGCGCCCTTCCGAGTACGCGCATTGGTCGAGGTCCTTTGTCCCCGAACCGGTAATCCGCGGTAGTGACGGATCCCACGATAACACTTAATCGCTTGGAGACGCTTTAAATTTGATGCAATCTCACGCCGTAAATCTCCTTCAACCTTCCACCCATTTTCAATGACAACGGCTGTAATCTGGTTCATGTTCTCTTCCGTGAGATCTTGAGCGCGCATATTGGGATCAAGCCCCGTCTGCTCGACGATGAGATCCGCACGACACGGCCCAATGCCATAAATGTAGCGCAACGCGTACGGCAATTTCTTATTATTCGGGATGTCAACTCCTATCAAACGCGGCATAGTTTTTCTCTGCTAAAGTGTTCTGAAATCATTTTTGAGGTAAAGTCAAGACCTCCGGAGCATTCTCCGTAATCAAAATTGTATGCTCCCAATGGGCTGCCATTCGGTGATCCGCCGTACGGACCGTCCAGCCATCGGCATCAACGGCAATTTTGGGGCTCCCCTGTGTAAACATCGGCTCAACCGCTAGCGTCATTCCCGGCTTTAACACCGGACCTTTCCCAGCAATACCGTAATTCGGCACCTGCGGATCCTCATGCATCGCTCGACCAATTCCGTGCCCCACGAGCTCGCGCACGACCCCAAGGTGATTAATATCGGCTACTTTTTGGATCGCTGAAGAAATATGACCAATGGTATTTCCCGGCAATGCCGCTGCGATTCCCGCAAACAGTGCTGCCTGCGTCACCGAAACCAAACGCGTGACTTCTTCCGGCACCGCACCAACCAACACGGTTCGAGTATTGTCGCCACAATATCCATCGACACTCATGGCGAGATCGATACTGATAATATCGCCTTCTTTTAAAATTTTTCGCTTCGAAGGAATTCCATGGACGATTTCCTCATTGACCGAGAAGCAACCGTAGCCAGGAAACACACGTTTTCCCGAGCGAAAACCATAGCTTGAACTGATAGCACCGTAACGGTCCATGGCCTGCTTTGTGTAGTCGTCCAAGTCCTGCGTCGAAACACCTGGAGCGACTTTTTCACAGACCTCGGCAAGCACACGCGCGGACACCTCCCCCGCTCGTCGCATTTTTTGAATTTCCTCAATCGATTTTATCGGAATCATGATGAGGCTACTTCAATGCCCAAGCAATGAGGCCAACAATCAGGGCAATCCCTAAAGCGACGAACACAACTTTCAGTGTTCGACAGGAATCGACGACATCCGCAATCCCAACAGAATCCTTTTTGCCACGTGACCGCATTTTTCCTTTTTGAAGGAATCCATCGTAATTGCGCTCAATGAGCTGTACCTCCATTTGACGCATCGTATCGAGCAGCACGCCAACCGTAATCAACGTTCCGGTCCCTCCGAAAAACATGGAAATCGTATACGGAATACCGCAATAAATAGAAATCAAATCCGGCAATAGCGCAACGATGGTTAAGAAAATAGCCCCTGCCAACGTCAAACGTGTCATCGAAAAGTCCAAAAATACCGCTGTATCATTGCCAGGCCGGACACCCGGAATATAGCCACCGCTCTTTTTCAGATCCTCTGCGATCTGCTGCGGTTTAAACATAATGGACACCCAAAAGTAACTGAAACAGAGGATTAATAGGCCGTAAACGATATAGAAAACTGTCGATCCGTGCATCAGCGCATTCGCAATCTGCGCACAGAAAGGAATATTCCACGCACCCGCGATATAAGTGAAAATCTGCTGCGGGAACATAATCAATGTACTCGCAAAGATAACCGGCATAACGCCTGCGTAATTAACTTTCAACGGCAAAAACGAAACCTGGCCACCCATCATTTTTCCGCGTCCGACAACGCGTCGCGCATATTGGACTGAAATTTTTCGATTCGCCTGCGTCACGGCCACCATGCCATAAATCACGACAACCAGCAACACCGCCATCAAAAAGAGATGTCCATTGCCCAAACTCCCTGAATCTGCGCCAACAGGGCTATGGAACATTTTAATGAGCTGCATCACCGCCCCCGGCAGCGACGACAAAATACCAACAGTAATTAAAAGTGAAACGCCATTTCCAACACCCAGCTGCGTAATGCGATCCCCTAACCACGTCAGAATCATTGTCCCGGCTGAAAGAATAATCGTCGAATTAAACAAGAACCACCCATGGTTCATCACTACAATATCCCCGTAGACCGCCTGATTGAATCCTGGGAAAATTTTCTCCGGGTAATTTGAAAGCGCCAGAACTAATAAAACACCCTGAATCAAACAGATCAAGAGCGTCAAATAACGCGTATACTGCATGATCCGCTGACGCCCATCTTGCTCGCGCTGCACGCGCGCAAGGCCCGGCATCACCGCCACCAACAACTGCAGAATAATTGAAGCACTGATGTAAGGCATCACGCCAAGACCAAAGATGGCCCCCTTCAAAAAGGCTCCTCCCGTGAACATGTTGTACATGCCCACAAGACTCCCTCCGGACGCTTGTTGACTTGCAAAGAAGTCATGAAGCGGCTTCGGATCTAATCCCGGGAGCGGAATACTCGCACCAATCCGTGCTACAAACAACAGCGCTAGCGTAATAATAACCTTATTACGCAGCTCCTGAATTTTCAAACAATTGATAAACGCTGAAAACATGAGCTAACGCACCGCCAACGCCTCGACGGTACCACCGGCTGCCTCAATCTTCCGGCGCGCCGCCTCCGAAAACTGATCGGCAACAACCCGAATCGCTTTCGTAATCTCTCCCCGTCCCAATACCTTAATCAACGACTCACTCGTACGCACAACACCACGCTCAACCAATACCTCTCGCGTAATCTCGGCACAATCTAAATGCGCTAACGTGTCGACATTGACCGCAATAAAATCCTGCCCAAACGCCCCGTTCTTAAAACCACGCTTCGGCAAACGGCGATAATACGGAAGTCCCGAACAACAAGGCGCTGGCGAATAGCCTGAACGAGCCTTGCCACCTTTATGTCCGCGGCCCGACGTACCACCAACTCCGGAGGCTGAACCACGACCGCGACGCTTCGTTGCACGATTCGTGCCAACCTTTATTAAATCATGTAGTTTCACAACAAACTCCTATTCCTCATCAGCAGACGCGTGACGTATGCTCATCGCGTCACCGTAATGGCGCAATTTTTTAAGCGCTTCCAAAGTCGCCCCAACCATCGCAAACGGATTATTCGAGCCCATCGACTTAGACAAAACGTCTGAAACACCCAGCGCCTCTAAAACAAGTCGCACGCCACCACCCGCAACGACGCCCGTTCCCGGAGCTGCCGGACGTAGCATGACCAGGCCACCATCAAACGAACCCGTTACTTCGTGAGGAATGGTATGCCCTGCGAGCGCATAACCATGTAACTCTTTCTTGGCGTGCTCAACCGCTTTCTTGACCGCATCTGGGGTCTCCTTTGCCTTACCAAGACCAATCCCAACACGCCCGGCACCATCACCTACAACAACAAGCGCCGAAAAACCAAAGCGACGTCCCCCTTTTACAACCTTTGCGCAACGATTGATAAACACGACTCGATCGGTTAAGCGATTGGCCTCATCCGAGGACTCGCTTTGGCGGTTGTTGTTACGTGTCCGCCGATTCGACTTCAAATTTGTACCACTCATTAAAACTGTACCCCCACGCTACGAACAGAATCGGCAAACGCCTTGACCTTACCGTGATACCGCTTGATGCCACGGTCGAATACAACCGCTTGAACGCCCGCCTTAAGTGCAGCATCGCCAAACGCTTTCCCAAACTCAGTCGCACCCGCAACATTCGACCTATGCGCCGTATCTTTAGATTGCGTTGATAAATAAACGAGTGTCCGACCACAGGTATCATCAATGCACTGCGCGTAAATATGCTTCTCACTGAAGTGCAACGACAACCGTGGGCGCTCCGCAGAACCTAAAACATTTTTGCGAATCCGTAGACGCCGACGCAACTGCACACACTTTTTATGATCTAATTT
>CAMWJR010000037.1 GCA_947174645.1 uncultured Verrucomicrobiota bacterium
CCGTAAGGTAGGTGAGCAGGGCGAAAAAGAGCATGATGAGGCATGTGTTTACGATACCAAATTTCGCCAATACAATCGGCAACGAAAGAATTCCCGAGCCAATCGCTGTCCCCGCGAGTAAAAAGATCGCCCCTAGCTGTTTTTGTAGTCTTGCAATTCCCATCATTGAACTCCTGGCGCGGATGCAACGAAGTTTTATGGATTTTACAAGGAGAATTGTGGCTATATCAGGCGTTCGACGAGCATTTGCGTCTCAAGTCCTGGAAAGCGCTCCGAAAATATCTGGCTTTCGGGTGTCGATGCGAGAAGGTGCGAAACCATTCCCATTTTGGCATCGAGATTGTCGACCAAAGAGACAAAAATTGCTTCCGGTGTCGACGGCAGTACCGCGGCGCCATACTCGAGTTGGCCTTGGTGGCTTAAAATGATGTGCTCTAGGCGTTCGAGGAGCTCTGTTGGGAGGCCGCACTTGAGGCCCGCTGCTCGGGTAATTCGGTATCCCAAAATAATGTGCCCCTGGAGGTTCCCGAGTTTTGTCCGCGTCACCGCGAGGTCGCCGGCATACTCATGAACCTTGCCGATGTCGTGAAGAATCATCCCCGCAACGGTTAGATCATACGGGATATCGGGATAGACTTTGAGTAGGGCGATACCGGCACGCGTGACATGGACGGTGTGCTCAAGAAGTCCCGATTTATAGGCGTGGTGCATCGATTTCGCCGCAACGCTCGTAAAAAATGCCTCCCCGACGTCATCGAGCGCGACCTTAACGGTTTTTTGTAGGAGTGGATGCTGGATCGACGCGATGTCCTCCAGAAGTTCTTGCCGGAGCTGCTCGGGGTCTTCCATTGAGGTTTGCTCGAGCTGTGTACGCCAGTTGCCTTCTTGGATCTCCTGGTCCGATAACCGACGCGCTGAAAGGATGTCAGGGCTAAATGTGCCCTGGTAGTGCCGACTCATCCCTTCGATAAAAATGACATCGCCGGGATTGCAGCTGTGGAAAAAATTAAAGACCGAGGAGCTCGAAAAACACGTAAAACCAAATGAGGAAAACTTATCGCCAACCTCGACCTTGAGGAACTCGGAACCATTTTTGGCATTTCGCGATTCGACTTTACGGACGACGACGACCGCTTTGAAGATGACGGATTGCCCTTCCGGAAGTGACTTTAACTCGACGGTACTCGAGAATTTCTCCATGAATTGAGACAAATCGAAAGTGAAGCAGAGGCAACCGGAAACCGCGCATTCAGAGCAATAAAAAAGCGCCGCATGAAGCGCAGCGCTTAGGTTATAAAAAAGGAATACATTTCGCTAATACCTATAAGACGAGCTTCCCGGGAGAACGTTCAAAAATTTTTTCGATAAAAAATTTTTTTCGAAAAAACGCGCTCTATTGCCGGATTTCAAACGTCTGGACGTAGTGCTGAACCTCCGGAGCGAGACCTTCTAATGTTGCGCGCTCAAAGGACAACTTTCGTCCAAACGTTGGATCCAGTGTTCGGTCGGGGATAAATTCTTGGACGATGTAACGTTTGGCTCCCGTAATTTGTTGGGCCATTGTGACGATATCTTCGGGGTTATGGAACTCACGAATGACCGTTGTGCGGAACTCGTAATCGACTTTATTTTGGAGTAAAATCGCCGCAGAACGCTGGATATTAGCAATCGGAAGCTGTTGAAGTCCGGTAGCAAAGGGGTAGCGCACCCAGGTGTGCTTGATGTCCATCGCAACGTAGTCTAAAAGTTTTTGATCGATGAGTTGCTGGAGCATTTCAGGAGCCGTACCATTGGTATCGAGCTTCACAGCATAACCCAATGCACGGATCTTTTTTACGAATTCCGGCAAATCGTGGTGGAGTGTCGGTTCGCCGCCAGTAATGACAACGCCTTCAAGCTGTTGCGTCCGCTGGGCTAGAAAATCGAAAAACTCGGCTTCTAAAAATTCGTTCGCGCCTCCTGTAACAAGTTCGGGATTATGGCAAAACGGGCAACGGAAATTACAGCCAACGGTAAAAACAATGGCGGCAAGTTTCTTTGGAAAGTCGACCAGTGAAAGCCGCTGTAGCCCCCCAATGCGCATGATTACATTTGTCCGAACTCGAATTCAACAATCCGGCTGAGCCGACGTTCGTGGCGGCCGCCTTCAAACTCTGTCATCAGAAAAATATCAAGCATCTTTTTTAAAAGTTCAGGATCGATTTCTCCCGAGATACACATGATATTGGCGTCGGCATGCTCGCGGGCAAGACGTGCATCTTCCTCGGAATGGACTAACGCTGCCCGGATTCCCTGAAATTTATTGGCAGCAATCGACATCCCAATACCGGTATAGCACCCCAGAATGCCGAAATTCGCCTGCATTGTCTTGATGTCCTTCGCGACCTTTCGGGCGACATCCGGGTAGTCGATCGGGGTCGCATCGCTAGCGCCGCGGTCTAAGACCTCAAACTCGAGCTCCTCGAGGTGATCGATGATGACGTCGTGAAGATGGGCCGCCCGGTGGTCTAGTCCTAAACTAATAATCATGTACTTCCTTTTTTAAATGGTTGCTGGCAGGCGACACAGGTCTACCAAAACTTCCCGAATGTTCCAGACCCCATGAAGAGAGCGCCGAAAACGGCACTCCCGAGCACAACGGGTGACGTATGAATTACCGAGTAAAAGACAAAACTTTTTTCGGAAATTTGTTTGAAACATAGGGGAAAGCCGATACCGAGTGCTACCGTCGCCAACTTCGACTGAATATCGCGGCCCAAGGCGTACCTATGGCGCCCATAAGGCGCTACCACTCGAAATCGCTGCACTAACCCTCTCATATCAATGCCCTCCCCACGCATGAAGAATTGCGGGACGGCCTATCAGCTAAAACCTCCCGTGTCAACAACATAATGAAAAATTCTTGGGGATCGAATGGAAACTACGAAGAGTGCGATTTTTATAAATATTTTTATTGTCCCGTGCTGGAATTTCGTGATGTATCGTGGGATGGTCGCTCAAGCGCTTGTAGTGGATGCATCAACGAACCGCTTTCAGGCTGGGATTCTAGCAGAGGATCGCTTTGTGGAATTTTTCGCAACGGAGGACGATACGGTACGAGGATTTTTTGCCCTGCTTGAGCGTATTTTTGCGGCTAACCCGTCATTTCAACGCATTATTTTTTGCCAAGGTCCTGGAAAATTACTGGGTGTTCGGATGACTTTGATGCTTGTTCGTGTCTTGAAGATGACGCGTCCGGAGTTAGAAATTTTTTCTTATGAGTCACTCGCTTTGGCACACAAGATTCGCAATCCGCTTTCGCTCCAAGATATCGATTGGGGTTCCATTGAAAATGAGGAAGAAAAACTTCAGGAGGTTGCAGAGGCCAGTGAGGATACGGATGAAATCGATGCTTTGGAGTTTCGCAAAAGTCTTCGTAATGCAGTCCCCGATCGCCCAGCAATCGCTTCCCAGACGCATCCCTTTGAGGACGTTGTGTGTGTGCGGAAAAATAGCGAGCAATTTTATGCTTATCTGAATGGTCATATCAAGCTTGTGGGGCGCGATGTATTGGAATTTCAAGAAGGGCCAGTTTATAGCCTCCCGACAACGCATAATATAAGTGATGACCCGATGCTACTTCCGATGGTCTACGATCTTGAGGAGTGTGCAGAATATATTAATATGCTCGCAACGCCCAATGATTCAGTGGACACGAACTTTGATCCCCAGAGCGACTACCGTAAGTGGGAGCCTGTGCCGCATAGCGCGGTGCGCTGAGTCGTATACAACAAAATAACCCCGTGAACAGTCCACGGGGAAAAACACTCAGACTTCCTGCCGCAACTCCGTTAATACTCGGTAAAGGCGGAGACGATGACTACTCTGCTGGATTACTTGCGAGATAACCTTTCGCCCGTTCGACGATCGCTTCGAACGCCTTCGGATCCCAGATCGCAAGTTCGCTGAGCGCCCGACGATCGAGGTCGATGTTGAGCTGTTTCAACGCGGCCATAAAACGACAGTACTGGAGACCTAACTCCCGACAGGCGGCATTGATACGTACGATCCAGAGCTGGCGCATCGTCGTCTTTTTCTTCCGACGATCACGGTAGGCAAAAACGCCCGCCCGCCGCACCTCCTCGCGTGCATACCGAAACAGGCGCGATTTGTTTCCGAAGTAACCTCGCGCACTCCGCATTAACCGATTTCGACGTTTTTTCGTCGCAACTGCATTTACTACTCTTGGCATATTTCCTCCTTATTTCGTTAACAACAAAGCCGCGATATCAGGCCGCCAAAACGCCCACATGCCGCGTAATCCTTCTAGAAAATCAAAGTCCAACCGACACTGCCGCCATGATTTGTTTCGAAAATCCAGGCGAGACCGATTGATCCTGTCGGGCCTTCCGCCGCTGCTTTACGGTTTTGTTCCGTAAAAAGTGACGCACGCCAGCCGTCCGGCGTCGAATCTTTCCTGAAGCGGTGATCTTAAAACGTTTCGCGATGGCTTTGTGTGTCTTTTGCATAACCCGATACGCCCGTAAGGGAGCGTTTTTAGCGGCCTTGTAAAGCATTTTTTGTGAAAATGGATGTACTTCTTCTCAAATCTGCACTATGTTTCGGCGTATGGGGGCGGCAGTAGCATTAGCGCCATTGACACGAACGGCGACCCGTCAGCTTTTAGGGCAACTCGATAAACGGCCTTCGAAGTGGCGAGGGCAAAATTTTTTAGTCGATCCGAAGGTCGTTTGGCGTTCGGTGTCGCTCGCAGACGTTCACCTTGAAGATAGCGTTGTCGAAATCGGTCCGGGATTGGGGACGTTAACACGGGCTTTACTTTCAAGGGGCTGTACGGTCGATGCAATTGAAGTCGATACAATGCTCTACGACTATCTTCGAGACACATTCGCTGAGATTCCACAATTTCACCTTACGCAAGGCGATGCCGTACGGTTTCCGTATGCCGGTTTTGCCGGAAACAGGCCGTTCAAAGTCGTCGCGAATCTCCCGTACAGTATTTCTACGCCGTGGTTGGATGCAGCTCTGTCGCAAGAAATTTTACCGGAAACGATGACGCTCATGCTCCAGCGTGAAGCCGCCCAGCGACTGACGGCACCCACGGGAACAAAGCACTTTGCGGCAATTTCCTTGATGCTTTCCGCGCTCTATCGTCTAGTAGCGATGGTCCCCGTAGCGCGCACGAGTTTTGAGCCACCACCCAAGGTGGATTCCGTAATTCTACACCTCCAAAAATTAGAGCATGGGTGGAGATTTTCGGAGCCAATGCGTACGTTGGTTCGGCAAATCTTTACGCAGCGCCGGAAACAGTTGGTTTCAATTCTCCGGAATCTCGATAAAACGTTCATCCCAGTTGCGGAAGACTTGTTGCGCTGCCATGGTGAACCCATCACTGCACGCCCCGAAGCGCTTTCATTGCCCTTTTGGCAGGCATTTGATCATCGTATCCAATATACAAAAGAAAGTAGGCCCATTAATGAGGTGCCAAGGCGCGAAAAAGATTGAGCTCTGGGGAATTTTTGTAACATACGGACGCGTTAGCGATTGCAGCGAGGGTTGGAAATGAACGAAAGCGAAAATTTAGAGCCAGGGGCAGGTGAAGCAGAAAACGTAAAGGCGACGACGGTCGGTGGACAGGCCGCTGCACCGGATACTTCAATTATTGGCGATTTAAAAGAACTCGAAACAATGACGTTTGGGACGCGTTGGACGCCTAATGAGAACGCGCCTTCGGGGGATCGCCCTCCTCGCCGACCATTTAATAAAGGACCGCGCCGTGGTAATTTTTCGGGCCCTCGCGATCGGAATTCGTTTCAGCGTCCCCGAAACGATTCGAATGCCGAACGTAGCGATACGCCCCGTACGGAGAGACCGCCACGGAGGGAAGGGGAGTTCCGCGATCGGAAATTCTCAAAAGAGGGAGGTTTTCGCGGAGGTCCACGGCGATTCCAAGAGCGTCGTATCGTTCCGCCGCCATTTGAGGTACAGTTTTATCAAGAAGACCAGTCGTTTGACCTCTTGTTAGAGGAAATGCGGAAAAGCGGTAAGACGTATGAACTGTTTACAGTCGCGAAACTGATCTTGCAAAAACCCGAGCGTTTTGTCGTTACTATCCGCCGGAAGCCCGATGCGGAGGGCGTGATTGCGCCGTTGTATCTGTCGCTCCTAGATGATCTGCCTTTTGAGTCGGAGCGCGAGGCGATGATGTATATCGTCGACCACCACGTTGCGGAATTTTTCGATATCCAAGAGGAAGAAGTCGAGCCACCGAAGGGGAGCTTTACCTGTGTCCATCGCTGTGGAATTACAGGGCAATTGCTTTCGGCACCCAATTACCACCGCTACAAGACGATTTTGCGGGATCACTTCAACTCCAAGATCCATTCGATGTCGTTTGAGCGTTTTCTAACGAAGATCGAGACGACTAAAGATGAAGCCGATATTCAGCAGTGGGTTGAAAGCATGCGCCATAAGGTAACCTACACGCCGAAAGCGTTGGACGAGTCCATAACCGACTTGGCGCCGATTGAAACGCTAGAAGGTGTTCGAAATTATTTACTAAAATACTATCGTGACCGTATTTTACGCGACGTTACGACGGTACGGATCTTAGGAACGGCTTGTGCGAGTCTTCCGTCGGTTCCGCTTCTGCGCGCGATCAATTTTTACCTAACGCGTCAACGGCAATTCCCTCTCGATACCGCCAATAACCTTCGTAACCGTTTCCGTCGAGCCGGCTTTGGTATCTACCGGAAAGGCAAGAACGGAATCTCGTACGTGTGCGCGATGAAGCGGAAATTCCGTACGGATGAAGATGTCTTTACGCCGACAATCCATGCGCTTATTACTTTCCTTGAGCCTCTTGAAAAGATCGATCTCGCAAAAATCCAACACGGGTACATCGAGGCGAATCAGTTGGCAGAATCCGAGGTTTTGGAAGGTCTTAACTGGCTGATTCATGAGGGCTACGTCGTCGCATATGAGAACGGTGAGCTGTTTTTGAATCCTAAATTGCCGGCACCAAAGCCAAAGGAAGAAGCGCCCGTCATCGCGTTAGAGATGAGAGAGACCGCGATCGAGCAGCGTACCGATGGGACGTTGACGGTGTCGCAAGAGACGACGCTGTTAATTCCCGAACAGGAAGTAAAACTCGATCTGCTGGGCGAGATCCCGGAAGAAAATCCTCAAAAGGAGTAATTCTAGGCGAAAGCGTCGTTGCCAGCGCGCGTTCCTTGTGTTGAATGACGCTATGGAACCGTTTATGGCGCGACTCATCGAGCGGCGTTTGCTATCGGGAAACCAAAGCACGAAGCGCGTCTATCACCTTGCATTTGCAATCAATCCCAGGTGCATCGCTTACCAGCCCGGCGATGCACTCGCGGTCTTTCCGAAAAATTCCTCTTCAGCCGTAGAGCGCGTCATTACCCATATCGAAAATGGCGTAGCAATCGCTCAGGATTTGCAGCAGAATTATTGTCTCCAACATCTGACAGAAAAATTTTGTTCGGAGTTGCGCCAAAGGCTATCCCCAGAAGCGTGTGCGCGCTGGGATCAACTAGGGAGAGATCTTTCTTTACCAGATCTGCTGGAGCAATTCTCGGAGGTACATTTTACGGGTGCCGAGCTTTTGTCCTTACTGAAACCGCTGCGCCCGCGGCTCTATTCCATCACTTCCTCGCAGAGAGCGTACCCTAGCCAAATCCAGCTGATCGTCGCAGAAGTGGCCTATCCAAACAGTTGGGGAAAGATAACCTACGGCGTGGCGTCGCATTACCTTTGTGAAACCCTAAACGTTGGGGATGAAGCACGTGTCGCCGTTATACGCTCAAAATTTAAGCTGCCAGAGAATGATACCGCGGCTGTTATTATGATCGGGCCCGGGACCGGGATCGCGCCTTTTCGGTCTTTTTTACAGGAACGCGCAGCACGCCATAGCCATGGCTCTCATTGGCTGTTTTTTGGGGATCAACACCGCCGCGAGCATTTTTATTATCAACAAGAGCTCGAGGCCTGGCAAAAGAAAGGAGTCCTAACGCGCCTTGACTTGGCGTTTTCACGCGACCAGGATTACAAAATCTATGTCCAAGACCGTATGCGGGAGCACGCGGCAGAACTCTGGCGTTGGATTGATGAAGGGGCTTACATCTATGTCTGTGGTGATGCTGCTCGGATGGCGGTTGACGTCGAAACGCAGTTATTGAAAATCGTCCACAAGCAAGGGGAAATTGTCGATCCGGAGGAATACCTCAAGCGGCTTAAACGAGCCGGGCGCTACCAGCGCGACGTCTATTAGAAACCTCAATGTCATTAAATCTTTACAGAAATAGCTTTTTCGATAGCATCGCCTTTGAAAATGAAGCTGAAACGAGTCGGGATCCTCACGGCAGGGGGCTTAGCGCCTTGCCTCTCCGCCGCGATTGGCGCTCTAATTGAGGTTTATAGCCAAGAATGCCCTAAGGTTGAAATTGTCTGCTACCGCGACGGTTATAAGGGATTGCTTTTGGGCGAAAAGGTACTCGTGACAGCGGAAACACGCCAGAATGTCGCAACATTTTTCGAATATGGTGGCAGCCCGATTGGCAATAGTCGAGTGAAACTGACGAATGTCCGGGATTGCGTACGGCGGGGATATGTCACCGAGGATGCCGATCCTCAGGAGGTTGCAGCCGAGCAGCTGATGCGAGACGGAATTCAGGTTCTCCACACAATTGGGGGCGACGATACCAATACCGCAGCGGCCGATTTAGCGAAATTTTTAGAACAAAACGACTACAAGTTGAGTGTCATTGGACTTCCGAAAACCGTTGATAATGACGTTTACCCGATTGCCCAGAGCTTAGGGGCGATTACGGCGGCCTGTGAGGGAGCACGATTTTTCGAGAATGTCGTCGCAGAGTCGACAGCGAATCCGCGGATGTTACTCGTCCACGAAGTCATGGGGCGTAACTGCGGTTGGTTAACAGTTGCAACGGCCTTGGAGTATCGTCGTCGTCTCGCACAGAAGCACTTTTTACCGGCACTGGGTTTGAGTCAGGGCGAAC
>CAMWJR010000038.1 GCA_947174645.1 uncultured Verrucomicrobiota bacterium
GCGGAAAATGTTTCATTCTTGTTGAATCCCCAAGTAATCCTGCTGAAGAAGGTAGTAGTAGTCGATGTCTTTGTATTGGCCCTCTTTTTTGAGGCATTCCTTGCGGAGATATTCGTGTTGGAAGCCACATTTTTCAATCACGCGCTTCGAACGAGCGTTATCGGAAAAGCAGTTAACCTCAAGGCGGTGGATATTTAGGTCGCGGAATACGTAGTCGATCACGCGCTTGGCCGCCTCTGTCGCGTATCCTTTGCCCCAGTACGGCTTGGCGAGCCAGTAGTGTAGTTCCGCACGATCAAAGGAGGACTCGAGGGTTAGTCCAATGACTCCCATGAGACGCCCGGCATCAGGTTCAGTAATCGCCCAGTACAGACCTTCCTGGCGACTCGCTTGGTAGCTCAAGGAGTGCAGGTAGTGGATCGCTTGCTCTTTGGAAGTGGGCCAGGGAATGTAGATGAGCATGTACACCGCATCACGGTCGTTCCAGGTCGCAAAAAAGTCGTCGTAATCTCCCGAATTAATGCCCCGTAACACCAGGCGATCGGTCCCGAGCGGGGGGACTTGTGCAAGGCCTTTCATCTCTGGATGTCGTTCACGGTAAGGATTTTTTCGCAGCGCCTCGAGCTTCGCCTGAACCGCATCACTGGGGTGGTTGGTATAGCGCCCGACGGAATTGGTAGAGCTTGAAGCGACTGGAATGCGCCTTTGAGGAGTATGGCGTTGACGGCACTCGAGGATACCGTAAGCGAAGAGCCCCAATAAAATCCCAAAGATCGCGATCCAACCGCGACGTGCCTGCTTTTTATTCACACCCAGAGGATAGTCGTTAACGTTGATTTGTAAACGGAAATGATAGTGCAGATACTCGGTTTTTAAGCTGGTATTGCGGAGTCGAGCAGAGTTTTTTAATAAGGACTGGCTGCGGTCGTATTAGACGAGATCACTGCGTAAAAGGCTGTAATTTTTGACGTCCTCGTAGTGCCCAAAGCGCTTGACGTAGTGACGGAAGGTGCCCTCGTATTGGAAGCCGCACTTTTGGATTAAGCGTTGGGAACGTAAGTTGCGGGACATGTGGTTGACATCTAGGCATTCGAGACGTAGATCCTGGAAGGCATAGCGGATTGCGCGTTTAGCGGCCTCGGTTCCGTAGCCTTTACCCCAATAGAGCCTTCCAAGCCAATAGTGGAGTTCCCCACGATCGTGCTCCGGGTAGAGCGACATCCCAATCGTCCCAATGAATACGCCATCGCTATCGTAAATCCCCCAAAAGCGGCCCTTATTTTCAGAACAGAGCCAGTGAACGTAATCGATCCATTGCTGGCTGTCTGCG
This sequence comes from uncultured Verrucomicrobiota bacterium, assembly GCA_947174645.1. Classification (GTDB taxonomy): domain Bacteria; phylum Verrucomicrobiota; class Verrucomicrobiia; order Opitutales; family LL51; genus LL51. The sequence goes on from CAMWJR010000038.1 coordinate 1,331, forward strand.
AGCGTGTATGGCCAAGGGGCGTACGTCATCATGTAGACCGTCTCATAATCGGAAAGCAGCTCGGTAATCCGTTCCGCGTCCTCTTTTTGGATAGGGCAAAGCGCTAACCGTTCGGAGTAGAGTATCGGACAACACTGTAATGTCTCGACCTCGGTCGACATGATTACGCTCCAAACATCATCATATTGGGATCGATTCCTACGGGGCCTGCGGCTGGAACATCGGCACTGGGTGACGCGGTCGGATGTTCTTCCCATTCTTGTCGGCGTTTCGAGTTCCAGTGGTCCATTGCATTGACGAAATCCTCCATGACTTTGTAAAAATAATCATCGTTCATGAAGTTGATATCGCAAAATTGCTGAAGGGTCAGCGTGCCATCTTCGGGATCGAAAGAGACGTTCGAACCAGCCGTATCGCGCCAAAAGTGGCAGCTCTCCAAAATGCCCTGGTAATAATCCGCGCCGTCTTCCGGTAGCGCCCCGATATAACCTAAATATTCAATCTGTTCCTTTTCTTTATCGAAAGAGCACCGGACGAAAAATTTCTCATCGAACGCCAGGTAACAGGTATTTTCGTCATCAACCTGGAGCCCTTCAATTTTCAACTTCTCTGCGAGGCGCTGGACGTACCCCTTAAAAACCTCTACCGCATTTTCCATACCGTGGTCCGATCATATTCTTATTACAAATTTTTGCAATGTGATTTTTACGTAACAAGAGTGTTTACTTTCCTGCAATAGCGTAATTGGATTGAAATTTTCCCATAAAATTTCACGATCGTGCCATGGGGGTTCGCATTAACGGATTGTCGCCAGCCAAGCGACTATGGGCCAAGCTTGCGACGCAGATGATCCAGTTTTGGTTACGGACGCTGTCGCTCGAAGTCGACCCTCAAAGCGAAGAACTTTTACGCCGTTACCGTTCGCGTGCGAAGATTTGTGTTTTGTGGCACAATCGCCTCATGGTTGCACCTTTGATTTATCGGCGCTATTTTCGGGACCAAACAATGTACGGGCTAGTGAGTCCGAGTCGAGATGGAGCATGGCTCACGGCATTACTTGAAAATCTCGGCATTCGTGCTGTCCGCGGGTCATCGCAGCATCGCGGTCGCGGTGCGTTGCTGGAGATGCGAAACGTTCTTCATCGCGGGCATTCGGTAACGATCACGCCGGATGGTCCTCGCGGTCCGCGCTACGTCGCTAAGCCCGGGGTTGCAGTTTTAGCCAAAGAATCTCACGTGCCGGTTCTATTAGGTGGGATTGCTGTTCCAAAGTGCTGGCGTCTCAAATCCTGGGACCGCTTTTATCTTCCCAAACCGTTTTCAAAAATCTACCTCAACCTCGAGACCATCGATCCCGAAGAATACGCAAATCTCTCCTTTGGAGAGTTGCAAACCTATTTACAAAAAGTGTTATACAGCCTCAATTCGAAGCGTCGGTTTTTATAAGGGGAAGCGAGGGAGTATTTTTTATGAAGGCCGTATCGCGCCGATTCGCGATACCTAAGTAAGTAACGAAGGTAGAATTTTGCAACGATGGCACAGAGGAGTGCAGGGGAGGCTGTCGTAACTAATTACAGCGTTTCATAAGATGTTTTTATTGCTTTTCGCAATGTTTTAAGGTCGTTATTATGATCTTGACTCCGAGAGAAATCGCGCCGATAGTGCTGGAATATATGAATAAATCATGCAAGAAGGGAAGACGTTTTTTAACGGTTTTGTCAATATCGTTAGGCTGCTTTGGAATGAATGTCCTACGCGCAAGTGCGGAGGATGCGAGAGTAAGTGAGGAGAGTTATAATACAATCACGGAAATTTTAAAACACATGATTCGAGAATGCGCAGGATTTCTTGGAAAATACTTCGAATTTGATAGATTTGGGTTACGAGCCTGCCACTATGTAGAGTACGAGGAACCCCTGAAGTATGAGTGTCATTTTTATCACACAAATGACAATTATTTCGAGGAGGTTGAACGGCTGTTATCCTATGCTAAAAAACTACGACGAAAGACAGAGAAGGTCATGATCTCAGAGGGACTGCCGGAAGAGTTTTTAGAATTGGCGAAAGAAAAGGTTGGATGCTTATCAGGGGCTATTGCTAGTATGGAACGTGATTTGTTGCGACGAGCTGAGTTTTTAAAGGACGATACATCGAGAATAGTTGATTACGTTCAATCCTTTCAAACAGTAGATGAAATATTTGCGGCTTTTAACCGATTAGGTTATGAGGGGCAAAGGGCTGTTTATAGGTGGTTGTGTCGGCAGAAGGCACCCAGAGAAAATTTAAAAGAGTTTAAGAAATTGATTGACAAAAAACTGAGGGAGTCTGTTCCGTCGGGGATGTGCTTCCCTCTATATCTTCTTTTGTGGGTTCCGATGGGAGATTTCCCTGATATTGTAAACAAATTACCCCAAGACGAGGCGGTAACCTGTGTTAGAAGTTGTCTAGATCCTCAAAATGAGAAATGGATGCGCTACAAGATTGGGACCAGGGGGAATGAGAGTGAAATTAGGAGTGAATGTCAAGAATTTGTCTGGCTACTATTTCGTGATTTAAATCAGGTAAACATGCGAGAAGTTTTTCCGGGTATAGTTTCGCAAAAATTGCTTCAAAAATACCAAGCGAAAAATGCATTCTTTTTATTGAATCAAGAGGGCATGGGGCAGTGTTTTCCCGATGTTCTCACCCGTTTTGGCTATCCTCGGCCGCACACTATACGTTGGGCTCAAGATACGTATGATTATATGAATACGAGCAATCGGGAGAAGAGCATTGCATCTGTCTCCTCTAGGTGGTTGGAGCATCTGAAACCAGATTCCGAATAAATCACAGTGGTGTTTATATTTAGTCGACAGGGCGAATGTTGTCCCCCTGCATTTAGAGCCTCTTGTTAGCTAGGGAGTCCTAATTGTTTTTGAGGGAAGCAGTTTGGGAAGAGTGATTTGGCTTCTGTCTCTTCGCGGCGGTATTACGAGTAAAACTTACCTGAATCTAGGCGAATAGGATGAAGAAAGAATTTTCCTTCGTGCCAGAGTCTCTCCTAGTTTTTGGAAAATCTCTTAAGAAATACGGCCTCTGAGAATATCTAAAAAATTTTTAGAAAAGGACTTGACAACGCGCAAATGGGGTGCTATTACGTTGCTCGTAATTTAGAAATACGGAGCGCGAGGATGGCTAACAAGAAGGCGTCATTGAAAGGAATAAGACAAGCGGCAAGGCGTACGGTGCGTAATCGGGCGATCGTGAGCCGTTTAAGAACACAGCTTAAGCGGGTGCGGGCTTCGGAAGGTGAAGAAGCGGAAAGCGCCGCGCGGGTTTATGTCTCCTATCTCGATAAGGCGGTGAAGGTTGGCCTTGTCCATCGCAATAAGGCGGCGCGTAGCAAGAGCGCATTGGCGCAACTCGTGTTCTAGTTGAGAAATTTCCCATCCATATCCCATCCAGCCCTCGGTTCTTTAACCGAGGGCCTTTGGTTTTCAGCCGAAAGACTCTTCAGTTGATGTCGTCCTTAGAAAATTATCGAAAAAGTAATCCTTCACGGGGGAATACGGGAAAAATAAGCTTGTGTCCTTCGTGGCGAACAATTATCCTGCGGCGGTAATTAGAATGAATAGGAAAAGTATTTATAGCTCTCTCACGTTGCTGGCGTGTGCATTTCCGCTTTTCGCGGATCAGCAACAGGTGTTGACCGAAAGCAATGTGGTGGCGCCAGAGCCTGCTGCGCCTGTGGTTGAAAAGCAGATTCCTGTGACCGAAAAGCAAGCGACGATGACAGCAGCACAAGCTTCAGCTGCGGCGAAAACGGCCGATGGAAAGACAGAAGCCGCACAACTTGCGTTAAAACCGGACGAAACCGAGTTGCAGTTGACGCGCTTCGGTACGATTACGGCTTGGAATATGGGGTTGTGCCATTTCTTGACGGCGAAAGATTATCAGTATTTCGAAAAGGGTTTGCGTGGTGCGATTGTGGAACGTCAGATGCCACCCAAGCTCACAGAGAAGGAGCAGGTCGCGTTGCAAGAATTTATCAGTAAGCGCGAGACAGAGCAGATCGAGAACAATCGCAAAGTTGGAGGAACATTCCGCAAAACGAAAGAAAAAGAGGCCGGCTTTAAAAAGCTTCCCAGTGGAGTCGTCGTTAATATCATTAAGGCCGGTGATAGCGTGCGTGCAACGGATGATTGCACCGTGGAAATCGATTACGAGGGAAAGCTGATCAGTGGCGAGGTCTTTGATAGTACTTTTGAGCGCAAGGAGCACGCGACGCTTTATTTGGGGATGATCATTTCGGGGTTACGCGAAGTGATTCAGCAGATTGGTAATGGCGGCGAGGCGCGTGCCTTTATTCCGCCGGAAAATGCCTATGGTGACGAGTCGATGGGGATTATCCCGGGAGGTTCGACACTCGAGTTTTGGATTAAAATCCATAAGATTACAAATCCCGTCGTCGATCTGAAGCCTGAATCTGCAAAACCTGCAGCGACTCCTGTTAAGGCAGAGACAGCTCCGACGCCAGCACCTGTTAGGGCAGAACCCGCGGGAGCGCCAGTTCCGGAATCGGCACCTGTTCCGGTGTCGCCAGCGGATTCGAGAGCTCGTTAGGAGTTTCGTAGAAGGTATTTCTAACAACAAAGACCTGCGTGTGCAGGTCTTTTGGTTTAGCAATATTGTTGAAAGTCGAAAAGGCTACTCTGTTTCTTCTTCGGAAGATGCTTCCTCGGAAGTGTTCATGGCCATATGGAGAATAACAGAACGTGGGCACTCGAAGTCGATTTCAGAGCTCTGAGCGCTCGGTGGAGGTGTCGGGCGGTTGCCGTAGCCACCTGCACATTCGGCCCAAGGGCGGTTGTCACCATGCTCGATACGCCAGCCGTTATCGAGAGCCCAATTGAGGTTAGCTGACGGCATATAGGGATCGAACAGCTTTGCGTTATAGCCGTTGGCACCGGAACCGTAGTGTAGGTAAGCGATCAGCGAAACCTGTCCCGCCGGACTGATGCCGTAGTCCTGAGGGGCGATACCGTGTTCTTCTAAGAGTTGTTTGAATTCTTCATCGAAGATGTAGGGCTGTTCGGGCTGCTCGAGTTCACCCCAGATGCACGGGCAAATAAAGCGCTTGATAGTCTCCCAAGCTCCACCGGGGTTGCTGTGTCCCCGTTCGGCATCCCGTAGATCGCAAACGGTATCGATAAGTGCGGTGATGTTGTTATTTCCACGGCGCGAGAACGTTACGGTTTCACCGGTGATATTTTTGTCGAGCTGATCGATAATCGCTTGTCGCTGTGGATCGAGAACGACTTCTTCAGCACAGAGATCGCCCATACCGAGTTCACGGAGCATATCCCAGTCGATTGTTTCGTGGAAGACGATCTGGTTGCTCTCGAAGCGGGCCTGCGAATTGCGGTGCTTACGGTTATTGTAACGCTCGAGGGCGAGATTGAAGATCTCAAGCAGGGTCCGTGGCGAGATGTTGAGATAAAGGTCGTTCGGCGATAGAACGCGGTTAAAGTACTGTCGAATGTCCGCTAAAATGTGCCCAATATCGGTCCAAGAGATGAGAAGTTCGGGGTTTTCATTAAAAATCCAGCATTTGGCGTCACTCGTATCAAAGCGGTCAGAATCGAGTTTCGCCTTGAGATATTCCATGAGGAACAGCCGGTTGTTGTAGGCGATCTCGGACTGAATTCCCCGCGTAATGACGTCATAGGGTGCATCGATTGCGAGGTGGCCGAGAGGAACATACCCACGTAGGCTTGCGAGCGTTACGATGTCGCGGAACGCGAAGTGGCTGATCATATTATCGTAGCCGACGAGAAGATTGTACGCGTTTTCGCAGGCCGCATCTGCAATGACTCGGGGCGGGGAGAGGAAGTAACCAAAGAACCGCGGTGTTGTGAAGTTATCCTGAAATCCTGGAATCTGAGAGCTGAATTTCGTCAAGATATATGGTAATGCGACCTGGGCAAGTCCGCCGCCCTGGCTATGTCCTGTAACGATAAAGCGGATTTTGTCGCGTTCATTAGCGGGTACGCGATCGATAGCTTCTTGGATGCTTTCGTCCAAGGAGTACAGATAACGGTCATCCCAGTCGTGAAGTGGGTTATCGATTTCGCCGTCACAGACCATCATTGCGATATCTTCATGGGGGAAGTTGCAAGAATTGACCTTAGCGAGATATCCGCCATGGACACGGCCCTCAAATCCGTAGCTCTCGGGGTTCACCGCCGTCGGCGCGCAGTCATAGTTCGTTGCCCAGCTAGCGCTCATCATCCCATTACCGGGTTGGAAACTCTCACCTTGAGATCCACGGAAGACCACGCAAATGACGTGATAGGGGCAATAATTAGGACCCGGGAGCTCCTCGGGTTTGTAGGCAACGAATCCCGCAAAGTCGAGCTCCGGGCGAGTCCGGCCACAGGAAAAACACTTCAAGAAGCAGTTGAGACAATTCCCGAGACAAGAGCTTTCCTGAATATCGCCGTGGATCCCCGTAAAGTTTCGGAAGCAGTGCCAGGAGTGCTGTGTTTTTTCGGTCTGAAATGTAGGATTTCCTTGTAACATCTCGGCCTCATGAACAAAACAGTTTTGCGAGTCACGTTTTGTTAAAAGGTAGCTGCGCTTGATGAGCTGAATGATATCGGGATGGATATTTTGGAACCACTTCGCGACCGAGAGGTGTGTCTCTTGCTTAGATGATGAGACTTCTTCTGCGGAAGTATCGGACGTAACAGTTTCTGTTTGGGCTATGACCAGCGGCTCCTCTTTCTCTTCAAGTGTGAAGCGCTCGATGGATTCACTATCCCGCTCAGGCTCCGGAAAGAGCGGGCTCGAATCTTCATCGAAAACCGACGACGGGCTCGACTCTAGTAAATTTTTCCACAATACAAATGATCCAAAACACGGAGTTTGTAAACAACACAGGGCCAGCATGACCCATTTGATAAGATTTCCCATAAAACCCTCCTCCGGGTGAAGATTTTATGAAAATTTATATTTATTACAATATTTTAATGATTAATGCG
>CAMWJR010000039.1 GCA_947174645.1 uncultured Verrucomicrobiota bacterium
ATAAGTGAGATCGGGGACGCGCTGTGTCTCGTGAAATCTGAGTTGCGGAAAACATTCCAAGACGACGTGTACCAGACGTGGTTTGAATCGCTATCTCTCCTGGAGGAGCACGAGGATCAAATTGTACTCGGAGTGCCCAGTGATTTTGCGGCGATTTGGGTTAATGACAACTATCGTGATGTGATTGCGCAAAAATTACAACTTGTTCTTGGCCGATCGATTGAGGTTTCCGTCCGTAGTGATACGCAGGTTTCCGAAGCAGCACCATCGCGCAAAAAGTCTAAAACGGCAACGAGCAAAGAGGGGGAGATCGAGGAAGGGTACATCTTAAATCCTAAAAACACATTTGAGAATTTTGTCGTTGGGCCCGGGAATCAAATGGCACATGCTGCATCAATCGCGATCGCAAATGCCCCAGGCAAGGCCTATAATCCGTTGTTTTTGTACGGCTGTACGGGATTGGGGAAGACTCACCTGATGCATGCCGTTGCGCACCAGGTTTTAGCAAATAACAAAAAGGCAAAGATTGCTTACACTTCGACGGAAAAGTTTACGAATGAGTTCATCCAAGCGATCCAAACCAATGCGATGACGAAATTCCGAAAAAAATACCGCAGTATCGATGTTTTTTTGTTAGATGATGTTCATTTTTTGTCGGGAAAGGAGCGAATCCAAGAGGAATTTTTCCATACCTTTAATGAGCTTTTTGAATCCCAAAAACAGATTTTTTTATGTAGTGATCGCCCGGCTTCGGAAATTGCTAAACTGGAGAGCCGTCTGGTATCACGCTTCCAATGGGGTTTAGTAACCGATATCCAACCGCCGGACCTCGAAACTCGTATTGCGATTCTTTCCAAAAAAGTCGAAGCGCTTAAAATTTCATTAGATTATGATGTACTGAGCTACATGGCCGAGCATGTCTCGACAAACGTTCGCCGCCTGGAAGGTGCCCTGACGCGTGTTGTTAGCTACATGCAGTTTTCGCATAGCAAAGTCGATATCAATGTTCTCCGACTTCTCATGAAGGATATTTTTCAGGAAGAGGTCGCGAATACGGTAACGATCGACGTGATTCAACAAAAGGTTGCTGAGTTTTATAATCTAAAAACGGCGGATTTATTGGGAAAACGACGCCCTGCGAATATTGCTATGCCACGTCAGGTAGCGATGTATTTGAGCCGCGCATTGACACCGCAATCGCTGGTCGAAATCGGTCTAGCTTTCGGTGGCCGGGATCACGGAACAGTAATTCATGCGTGCAAATCCGTAGAAAATATGATGGATCAGGATGAGGTCATTAAAAGAAATGTTGAACATTTGAAAAAGATCCTAAAACGACAATAGCATATGAAGCAACGGACTATTTCGAGGGAAGTTTCCGTGCAGGGGGTTGGTCTTCATACGGGGAAAACGGTCAAATTGACTTTTCTGCCGGCACCCGTGAACACGGGAATTATTTTCCGTCGCATTGATCTTTTTGGTAAGCCCGAAATCTGTCCGACAATCCAAAAGGTCGATGATCTCGTCCGATGCACCTCGGTGCAATTGGGTTCAGTCCATGTGGGAACAATTGAACACGTGATGAGCGCGCTTGCGGGGTTAAAAATCGATAATATCATCATAGAGCTCGACGCCGAGGAACCGCCCATCCTAGATGGTTCGGCGAAGTATTTCGCGAATCTCCTTTATGAAGCAGAGCCCATAGAGCTTGAGGCGGAGCGTAAGGTGTTTTCTCTGCAGGAACCGATTTCGATTACGGAAGGAAATCGTTCATTAATCGCGCTTCCGTATGATGGTTTTAAGATTACGTGTACCTCGGCTGATGATCGCGGTATCCACACGCAACACCTATCGCTTGATATTACGCCAGAATGCTATGCCAGTGAGATTGCACCTGCACGAACGTTTGCGATGTACGAGGATATCGAACCGCTCCTCGCATGTGGAAAAATCCAAGGTGGGAGCCTAGACTGCGCAGTTGTTATCAAAGGCGACCAGATTTTATCGAAAGAGCCATTGCGATTCCCGGATGAGTTTGTTCGGCATAAAATTCTCGATCTCATTGGGGATTTAGCGCTTTTAGGGATGGATCTCCGTTGCCATCTGATTGCGATACGTCCAGGGCATGCGTTCAACGCAAAGCTTACAAAGCAGATTTTCGAACAATATAAGGAGAGTTGTCAGCAGACGGCACAAAAAAAAAAGTCCTTGCCGAAAGCCATCATTGCTGAGGATCCCTCCTTTGATGCCATCAAAATCTTAAATACCTTACCACACCGTTATCCATTTTTACTAGTTGACCGTGTCGTTAAGTTTATCGATGATAATTCGTTGGTTGCGCTTAAGAATGTGACGATCAATGAGCCCTACTTTGCGGGGCACTATCCGGGACATCCGGTCATGCCGGGGGTCCTACAGATTGAAGCGATGTCGCAGGCAGCGGGAATTTTGATGCTCAAGCGGTACCAGTACGAATCGCGCCTGGCATACTTCATGAGTTGCGATAAGGTTAAGTTCCGCAAGCCGGTAGTGCCGGGAGATCAGTTAGAAATCACGGTTAAGATTATACGTTACCGCGGGGATAAGATCGGTGTTGCGGCGGCGGAGTGCCGGGTTGCTGGCGAAGTAGTTTCTTCCGCCGAGTTGATGTTTTCGATTGTTAAAGCATGACGCAGATTCATCCAACAGCAGTGATTGCCCCCGGTGCGGAACTTGCAGATGACGTCGCGGTTGGTGCTTTTGCTTACATTGGCCCGGAAGTTACGATTGGTTCAGGAACAATAGTCTACCATCACGCTTCTGTTGACGGGAATACTTCAATCGGGGAGAAAAATGCGATTTTCCCTTATGCGATGATTGGTGGCCAGACGCAAGATCTCAAATATAAGGGAGGGAGCCCGGGACTCCATATCGGTGACCGCAATATTTTCCGCGAGTATGTCACGATCCACACGGCGACAGAGGAGGGGAACTGCACTCGGGTTGGCAATGATAATGCGATTTTAGCCTATGCGCACGTCGCGCATGATTGTGTTATTGGTAATCACGTGGTGATCAGCAGTTTATCGGCTCTCGCGGGGCACGTAGTTTTGGGAAACTATGTCAACATTGCTTGGAATTCCGGCGTGCATCAGTTTTGCCATATCGGTGACTACGCTATGCTCGCGGGGTCCTCAAAAGCGGTTATGGATATTCTTCCCTTTATGATCGCAGAGGGGTTACCTGCACGTACGCGAGCCTTCAACAAGATTGCTCTCGAGCGCAATGGATTTTCCCCAGAACGCATTGATACGGTAAAGGATATCTTCCGTATTATTTTTCACTCCCGTGGTAACCGTGCGATGGCGTTTGAGACCTTGCGTCGACAAGAGGATCAGGACCCAGAACTTTACCAACTCGTACTTGAGGGAATTCAGCGGGCACAACGTGGATTTTGTTAAAAAAATTTTTTCATGATGATTGAAACAACATGTATTATTTTGAAGCCGGATTGTATGGAAAAGCGGCTTCAGGGAGAAGTGATTCGTCGTTTTAACGAACAGGGCTTTGAGATTGTCGGTTGTAAGATGGATCGGCTGTCCGAGGAAATTCTCAAAGAGCATTATGCGCATCTGGTTGATAAACCATTTTTCCCAGAGATTGTAGCGTTTATGCGTTCGCGACCGGTCATTTTTTTAGCGATTCGTGGAGAGAATTCGATTGCGACCATCCGTGATCTTCTAGGGCCGACGGATTCGACGATCGCGCCGAAGGGGACAATTCGTGGGGATTTCGGAACCGATAAAATGCGTAATATCGCACACGCTTCGGATAGTGCGGATAGTGCACAACAGGAGCTACGTCGTTTCTTTTTACCCGAAGAACTTTTTATCTAGCTTGACAGGATCCAGCGGTTTTTAATGGTTCCCGCAGGGATGCCCGGATGGCGGAATTGGCAGACGCGTCGGACTCAAAATCCGATTCCTTCACGGGAGTGAGGGTTCGACCCCCTCTCCGGGCACCATTTGAAAGAGCTCGTTTCTAGTGGTTACTGCTTCACTTTTTTCAGCGACATTGCGCAGTAAAATGTGATCATTTTCATACCGTACAACCCAATGGGCTTTGGCGGCTTGCTTAAATTGTTTTTCCAAATTAAGAGTTTTGAGTGTATAATCCACGCGTCGTCCCCGCTGACGTAAGGCAATCACGTCGTGCATCGCTTGAGCCTCAGAGTTTTTGTCGAAAATCACAAAAACATCGCAGTTAGCAGTGAGGGTAGGGAGGAGGTTGTGGTCAGATAAAATGTTCTGGAGTGTCACATCACCAAAAGCTAGTCCTACCGCGGGCGTCGAAGGGTAACCGAATTTTTCAATGAGCTGGTCGTAGCGTCCGCCACCGGCGATGGCGCGAGATTGCCCAGAGCGCTCAAAGATCTCAAACACAAATCCGGTATAATAGGCTAGCCCTCGGACAATTCCAAAATCAAGCGTAATGAAATCGCGTAACCCCATATGCTCAATGCGTTTTAAAAGTACTTCTAAAGTTTCTAATCGTTCTTGAATCGCTGGATTAGATGATGATAAAAATGTTCTAAGCGCTTCGACGGTACGGATGTTTTGAAATGCTTGAATTTTATCCCAGGCATTTGGTAAAGCCGTTACGGCTAAAAGCTGCTCTTGGAGCACTTCTACACGCTCCTTACCCGCACGGTCGACGATCGAAAGGACCTGAGGAATGGCTTCTGCGGTAACGCCAAGACTTTCTAGGAAAAACCCCCAGAGAAGGCGATCACTCAGACGTACGTGAAAATCAGCTTTTGTTAAGCCAAAGGTTGTGAGGATCGTAATGGCGGCACTTAATATTTCCGCTTCAGCGCTCACACTGGGTTCATCGAAAATATCGATATTAAACTGGTAGAACGAGCGTAAACGTCCTTTTTGTGGGCGTTCATAGCGAAAGTTCTCTCCGATAGAAAACCACTTCAACGGGCGTTTCAAACTATTGATTTTAGAACCAATCATCCGTGCAACCGCCGGTGTCATCTCGGGGCGCATCGCAACCGCTCTTCCTCCACGGTCTGTAAAGTTAAAGAGTTGTGTCGCAATTTCTGGCCCAGATTTTTCGGTATAGAGCTCGAGTGGTTCGAGAATCGGAGCGTCATATTCTTGAAAGCAAAAATTTTGACAGACCTGACGTACGGTCTGGAAAAGATAGTTACGACGGAAACAGGCTTCGGGATAAAATTCGCGAAAACCGGGGAGAATTTCGATCATGTGCCCCATGGCTAACGAATTTTCATCAGGAAGCAATAAGCCATTTTCCGCTTTACCTTTTAGGGGATTTCGTTATCCGCAGACGGCATGTCCGATAAGATTGAGTGGTGTATCGCGTGTCTGAAAAACGATTACAAGTGGTGGGTTGAAAAGCTCAGTAACGATGCCCATATCGATGGTGATTATGCAGGGATTATCGATCCGCATCAGTTCGAACACCTCATCGAACTCACATCGCCGCTCCAAAACTACGGCTTACGCAACGATCTGATTGAGAATGCATTTTTAAAGTTTCGGATTGTTGCCGCGCTGAGTAATAACGAGATCAAGCTTGAGTTTACGAATAGCAAGGTCTTCGATGCCGAAGAGCCACTCTTTTTATTCCCCAATGGTGCTGCGGATAATGAGGGGCCGTACATGGAATTGATTGATCATTTGATTCGTCTACGCGTCAAGTTACTCAATGATCTCATTGATTTCAAGGTACCGTTAGACAGCGAAGAAATTGAGGAAGCGATTAAGGAAAAGTACCAGGAGAAATATGTCGAAGGCAATAATGTACACGTTTTTGACGAGATGGTAGACATCTTAGAGTATACGCCAGAAGGCTATGATTTAGGTGACAAGGGCGAATATACCGACACGGACGAGCCGGAATTTGAGGAAGATTTTCTCGATGGCAAAGAAGAGTTTAACGACGAAGATGGGGCCTGGAATGAAGAATTACAGAAGCTAGAAGTTTTAGAGCCATGATCGATATTCAAGCGCTCATCCCGCACCGCGATCCTTTTTTATTCGTTGATTTGGTTTTATCGTTGGAAGAAACATCTATTCTTGCCGAAAAAACCTTTCACGCTACAGATGATTTTTACCGAGGACACTATCCCGGAAATCCCATTACACCGGGGGTTCTTTTATGTGAAACGGTTTTTCAAACGGCAGCGATCTTGGTACTCAAAAGAGTTCCATTGAAGCCAGATATGATGCCGGTCTTGGCACGTATTGAAGATGCTCGGTTTAAAGCAATTGTACGTCCTGAAGAAAAACTCCATATCAAAGCACAACTGCAGGAACGCTGTGGAAAATTTTTCCTGATGAGCGGAGAAATTCTCAAAGAACCTGATCGTAAGCAGGCCTTAAAAATTCAATTTTCTCTCGCGCTCACCGAACAAAAGTAGGGGAGCTAAGTCCCCTTTATTAATTGAGTTGTCTCGACTGTGCTTCTTCGACAATGATCTGAATCGCATGATCGATCGAAAATGCTCCATCATATTCTTTGTGATGTCGAGAACGAATCGTGACTTGGAGTTGCGTTTGTTCTTGAGGGCCAACGATGAACATGTAGGGCACTTTTTCGAGTTCCGCTTTGCGAATTTTCGCCCCTAACTTTTCCGGAGTGGCATCCAGGCTGGCGCGTAGTTTGCCTTCTTTAACCTGCGCTAGAATTTGCTGACCATATTCAATTTGTGCGTCACTAAGCGTCAAAATGCGTACCTGTTCGGGCGCTAACCATGTCGGGAAATCACCGGCAAAGTGTTCGATCAGAAGTCCACAGAAGCGCTCCATAGAGCCAAAAGGCGCACGATGGATCATAACTGGACGATGCGGTTGGTTATCTGGACCGATATAGGTCAAATCAAACCGTTCAGGAAGGTTGTAATCAACTTGAATGGTGCCCAATTGCCATTCGCGTCCGATGACATCTTTAATGACGAAATCGATCTTGGGACCATAAAATGCCGCTTCACCGGGTTCAAGCGAGTAGGGGACCCCTAATCCCTGTGCGGCCTCTTTGAGTGCGCGCTCGGATTTCTCCCAAGCAGCGTCGCTTCCGATATATTTATCGGAGGCAGGATCGCGAAGGCTCACACGGACTTTGAATTCCGCCATACCCAGTGTTGCAAAGATGATTTTAACCAAATCGAGGCATTCGGCGATTTCTTGGGGCAGTTGTTCTTCTGTACAGAAGATATGTGCATCATCTTGCGTAAATCCACGAACACGCGTCATCCCATTGAGTTCCCCGGATTGTTCCCAGCGATAAACGGTCCCAAACTCGGCGATTTTCATCGGAAGATCGCGATAGGAACGCCCCTTAGCGGCATAGATTCGAATATGCCCAGGACAATTCATCGGTTTTAAAAGAAATCCATCGAAGTCCCCAGACTCAAGTCCGTTCATCAATTCACGACAGGATATATGCGCGTTTTTTTCGAGCGTCGCGCGTTCAGCAATCGGTGGATATTGGGAGTCCTTATAGTAAGGGAAGTGTCCAGATGTCCGAAAGAGCCCCAACTTAGCAATATGTGGTGTCGATACGAGTTGGTAATTTCGCTTTTCCAGTTCCTCGGAAATAAAGGACTGCAATGCGTTCTTAACAATCGTTCCCTTCGGAAGCCATAAGATAAGTCCCTGACCAACAGCTTCATCAATGAGAAATAATTCTAGCTCCTTCCCTAATTTGCGATGGTCGCGCTTTTGTGCCTCCTCTCGCTGATGAAGATAGTCCTCTAACTCTTTTTTTGATGAAAATGCCACCCCATAGATGCGTTGTAGCTGAGGATTATGTTCGTCGCCACGGTAGTATACACCCGCAATGGATAAGAGTTTAAACGCCTTAATTTCAGCGGTATTATCGACATGAGGTCCACGACAGAGATCGATAAAGTCACCGTTTTGATAAAAGGAAATGACTTCATCATCTGGGATATCGGCTAGACGTTCGAGCTTAAACGTTTGATGGTTTAAAAAATCCTCAGCCTCCTGCCGGCGCATTTCGGTACGGATAAAGTCCTGATGTTGATCGATAATACGCTGCATTTCGGCTTCGAGTCGCGTCAAATCCTCCGCCGTAAACGTATGATCGAGGGCAAAATCGTAATAAAAACCCTCCTCCGTTTTCGGTCCGATATCGAACTTTACGTTTGGGAATAGATGTGCGACGGCGGCAGCGAGTACATGGGCTGCGGAATGCCGAATTTTATCTGCGTTTTCTAACATAGACGACGCGGACTATGTTAAAG
>CAMWJR010000040.1 GCA_947174645.1 uncultured Verrucomicrobiota bacterium
ATTTTATTTTTACATAAAAAATGTCAATAAATTATAAAAAACAAAACAAAACGCCGCTGAGAACCCGCGGCGCTGGCAATTCATTGACAAACAAAAATTCTTAGAACTCGAAGTGGTCGGCGGCGGTAAGGGAGCGGGCAAAAGCACAAATCAGGCGGATTACGTTTTCGACGTCGTCAAGGTTGATCGTCTCGATCGGCGTGTGCATGTATCGTAGTGGTACCGAAATCAACCCCACCGGAACTCCCGCACGTGACATTTGGATGGAACGTGCATCCGTCCCGGTCGGACGTGTTTCTGCTTCGACTTGGTACGGGATCGCTTCGCGTTCTGCACACTGGATAACACGATCGAAAAGGAGTGGGTTGATGTTGACGCCACGGGCGATAATCGGGCCAGCGCCGAGCTCGAACTTGCCGAACTTCTTATGGTCACAACCCGGGAAATCTGTCGCATGCCCGACATCAATCGCGATTCCGACCGACGGTGCACATGAATATGCTGCGACGATCGCGCCACGAGTTCCAACTTCCTCTTGTGTCGAGGCAACTGCCGTAACGTTGCAATGGAGTTGGGACTTTTCCTTTAACAACCGGCGAACCACCTCCATCGCGATATATGCCCCGACGCGGTCATCAAATGCTCGGCCCGTCGCATTATGCGATTGGTTAATGATCGCCGGTTCGGCGGTTTCATAAACAATCGGATCGCCGATGCTCACCATCGACTTGGCCTCGGCCTCGTCTTTCGCCCCGATATCAATCCACATGTCATGGAGCTTCGTCGTCTTATTCTCCTCTTCCTCTTCGAGCATGTGAACGGCTTTTTTACCAGTGACTCCAAAAACGTCGCCGTGCTTCGTTAAGATGCGGACCCGACGCCCCATCAGGATCCCGCGGTCGTGGCCCCCAATCGCGTCAAAAGAAATAAACCCTTTCTCGTCGATATACTTCACCGCGAATCCGAGCTCATCCATATGCCCCGAAAGCATCAACGTCGGAAGGCCTTCACCGGCTTTCACTGTCGCAAAACGGTTTCCAATAATATCTTTCCGATACTCATCCGCAATATCCGCCATATGGCGATCAATCACCTGCTGGGCCTCGAATTCATGGCCCGATGGCGACCGGGCAATCATTAATTCACGTAAAAAATCAGGAATAACAGCCATGGCGTGCAATGTCGCTAAAAATCCCGCGACGTCAAGGTCATAGCAGGTGATATGCCGAGCAAAAATGACGACAAAACTTGAAAACGTTGGCAAAGAGCGCTATCGTCCGCGCCATGGAAATTTACGCGCAAAATGGAGTGTCCGTCGAGTTATTTAAGTTGGGCCCCCTACGCACCAATGTGGGCCTCATTTCTAAAGATCAGCAGGCAATTGTTGTCGATGCGCCGCCGTACAGCGTAGATTTTTTGACACAGTACCTCCAAGAAAAACACATCGAACCTGCGGCGTTATTGATCACGCACCATCACTGGGATCACATTTCCGACGCACATATTTGGCATGACCAAAATGTTTCAATTTACGCCCAAAAACACGACGCTGCCGAGATCGAGCACCCCGATAATCGCTTGCTGGCAACTTATGCCGATGTCACCGTAACACCCTGCTCGGTCGACCATATTTTACAAGACGGCGATACGTTTTCACTCCTGGGATTAACGATTCAAATGCTCTGGATCCCGGGACACGTCCAGGGCGGCGCGGCATACTTTTTCAAAGACCTCCAACTTTGCTTTGTCGGCGATACGTTGTTTGCACACAGCGTCGGACGCTCTGATCTACCGGGTGGCGATAAACATATTTTGTTTCGCAGCATTCGTGAAAAACTCTATACGCTTCCCGACGAAACTATGGTAATTCCCGGACACGGATATACGACGACCATCGGGTACGAAAAGACAACCAATCCTTTTGTCCGGCCGAATTAATACCCGGCTTCTTTTTGCCGCTTTGCGCGTAGCTCTTGGAGATCATGGAAATGCTCAGCGAGGGCTTTTTCGGCACCGATTGCCTTGGGTTCGTAAAACGATTTCGGTGTCAACATATAGGTCTGGCCCGAGATGTTCTGGTCGAAATTGTGGCTATACTGGTAAAACTTTCCGTGCATGAGGCGTTCGGCCGCTTTTCCGTGGGCATCGCGAAGCCAAACTGGGACCGCCTCCTTCCCATGCTTATGAATGAAGGAAGACGCGCGTTCGAGGGCCATGTACGCCGAGTTGCTCTTGGGTGCCAACGCACAAAATACCGTCGCATGGGCAAGATTGATGCGGCACTCCGGGAGGCCGACGCGTTCGCAGGCATCGAAACAGGCATTCGTAACCGTCAACGCTCGTGAGTCCGCAAGACCGATATCCTCAGAGGCAAAAATTACCAAGCGCCGTGCGATAACCCGCGGGTCTTCGCCACCATCGAGCATCACGGCCAGCCAATAAACTGCCGCATCGGGATCGCAACCGCGCATGCTCTTAATATACGCCGAAATCGTGTTGTAGTGCTCATCTTCGTCGGCATCATACGCGAGCTGTTGTTTAAAGAGATACTTCGCGGCGTCTTCTGGAGTGATCTTTTGTCCCATCGGGGTATTGAGAACAACCGACTCCAAAACGTTAAGCGCCTTACGAGCATCACCATTACACTGCTCAGCAACTAATAAAAGCGTTTCATCTTCGATCGGTACCTGGATCGTTCCAAGGCCATGAGTTTCATCTTGGAGCGCCCGACGTAAGATCGTAACGAGGTCCTCCGGGGAAAGCGGCTCGAGCTCGATCAAACGGCACCGACTCAGGAGCGGATTGATGACATAAAACCCCGGATTATGGGTCGTCGCACCGATGAGCTGGATCGTCCCCGCTTCGACATCCGGCAATAAAAGGTCCTGCTGGGATTTATTAAAGCGGTGGATCTCGTCGATAAACAGAATTGGCTGTTCGCGTGTAAATTTCGCAGTCTTGAGCAATTCCCTTAGTTCTGCGACATTCGAGAGAACCGCATTGATTTTTTGAAACGATTTATGGGTCTCATTCGCGATCGCCTCCGCAATCGATGTCTTTCCGCTTCCCGGTGGGCCATATAAAATCAGGCTCCCGAGCGCATTGTTGCGGACAAGCTGTGTGAGCGGCGCTCCTTGTGCGACAATCGAACGTTGACCGACGATCTCATCGAGCGTCCGTGGGCGCATCCGTACTGCAAGCGGCGGGCGATTGGTATTCGCATCGGTCACCAAACATGCAATTTATGGGAAGCGTGACCGTATTGTAAACGGTAAAAAACCGCTAGAGGACGAAATTCTTAGCGCGGTTGTGGGCATTGGCTTTTTGGGTATCGACCCAGGAAATCTTTTCCAATAATGCCCGGGGAGCCTGGATCGGAACACCATCGATTACCGAAAGCGCGATCGCATCACTCGCACGTGCATCGAGTGTAACCAGGTTATTACCGCGTCGCAGGACGATTTTGGCAAAAAATACCCCATTGATCATATCATTGATACGGATCGATTCGATTGCGCCACCCAAGGAGGTAACGGCATTCACGAGCAACGTAAACGTATCAGGCCGCTTAAAATGCTGCTTTTGAAAGAGGTTCAGCAATAAACTTCCTGTCTCAATCGATACATGGATCAAAAAATGCTTCTCATTTACATCATTGCCCATGATAATCGACGCTGCCTCGTGCGAAAAAACGATGTCGACCGCCGACACCTCGACCCAATCCGTAGCCCGCATGAACCCGTATTTTGTAGATTTTTAGGGTTTCTGCAAGGCCCTTTTCGTTGAAAGACGCCACATCCCGCATTATTCCACAGTTACAGACTTCGCTAAATTTCGCGGACGATCGACATCACAACCGAGAAGAATTCCAGTGTAATACGCAAAGAACTGTAAAGGGATCACTGAAAGAATTGGCTTAATCCCCACGTGCGCCGCGGGAATCCGGACCACTTCATCGTAAGGCCGTTCGTCGAAAATCTGATCATCCGAGACGATAACAATGACTTTAGCGCCACGGGCACGGACTTCCTGGATATTGCTCGCTGTCTTTTCCCAAAATGTTCTTTGGGTCGCGATAAAGAGGCAAACTGTCTCCTCCGAGACCAGCGCGATCGGACCATGCTTCATCTCAGCCGTCGGGTACGCCTGCGCATCAACATACGCGACCTCTTTGAGCTTCAGGGCCCCTTCGAGCGCAATCGGGTACATCGCCTGGCGACCTAAAAATAAAAACCGCTTGTAGTGGTGGTATTTTTGGGCAAGCGCCTGCATCTCTACAGAAAGATCAAGGACCTCTTTGACCGTCTCCGGCAGAGAACGTAGCGCCCGGACATACTGTTGCCCCGCAATTGCGTCCATATCTCGGGTTCGCGCGATGAGCAGTGCGAGCATCGATAAAACGGTTAGCTGCGAGGTAAAGGCCTTTGTCGACGCAACCCCCATCTCGACGCCTGCGTGCTGATAAATCCCCGCTTCTGCGGCACGAGCAATTGTCGACCCAACGGTATTGGTGATCGCTAAAACCCGGTATCCGCGCCGCTGGGCCTCGTTCAGTGCCGCCAATGTATCAATTGTCTCCCCCGATTGGCTTACGACAAAAACGATCGTATGTTGCCCCATCGGTGCATTGCGGTATCGAAACTCAGAAGCGTACTCGACATCAACTGGGATCCGCGCAAATTTTTCGATCCAAAACTTCCCCTCAAGGCACGCGTGGTACGCACTGCCGCAGGCGCAAAACAAAATCCGATCGGCCGAGCGGAGATCCTGGAGCGTAATGGGCAATCCTCCGAACTTTGTCGAACAATCATCCTCCGAAAATCTTCCCCGCATTGCATTTTCGAGAACCGTCGGCTGCTCAAAAATCTCCTTTAACATGTAGTGCGGATAACCCTCAAGCTCGGAATCGCGAATCTCCCAATCAAGCTCGTGTAACACGGCTTTAGGTGCCCCCGCATCTAGGGTTGAGATCGAAAAGTTATCAGCTGTCACTGAAGCGATTTCGCCATCGTTGAGATAAATGACGCGCTTGGTATAACGGGCAACGGCCGCAGCATCGCTCGCGACAATGTTTTCCCTTTCGCCAATTCCAATTAACAATGGCGAACTCTTTCGCGCGACAATCAATTCTTTGGGGTATACCGTACTTAGGACAGCGATCCCGTATGTTCCTTCAACATGGCGTAACGACTTACGGACAGCCTCTATAAAGGATTGTGCAGGATTTTTTTTGTAATGGTAATCAATGAGATTGATCAAGACCTCCGTGTCCGTTTCTGAGAAAAAAACGTACCCATGCTCTTGGAGAAATTGCTTAATTTTTTCGTAATTCTCAACAATGCCGTTGTGAACGATCGCGAACCGATGACCATTACTCAAGTGCGGGTGAGCATTTTGTTCTGAAACTCCGCCGTGGGTCGCCCAACGCGTGTGCCCAATACCAATCGTTCCTGAGTGCCTGAAGTTCTCACTGTACGCGCGTGTGAGCGTCGCAACCTTCCCGACACGTTTCAGCGGCCAAATTGTTCCTTGATCCAACACCGCAATCCCTGCGGAATCATAACCGCGATACTCCATTCGCTGGAGACCATCTAATAAGATCCCCCCCGCCGATTTACGTCCGACATAACCGATAATTCCACACACAGAACCAACTCCTTAGATCAATTTATGCCGCGCGTCAACCTCTCATTGTAATTAGGGCTTAATCCACGGCACCATTGCAATAACCGCTAAAGCCGCCAATAAAGCACTCAACAACCATGCTCGAAGAGTAATCTGTACTTCGTGATATCCCTTGAGCTCGAAATGATGATGGAGCGGCGCCATTTTAAAAATTCGGCGATGGCCGCAAAATTTATATGTAAATACCTGCAGGATATCGGAAAGTGCCTCCGCCACAAACACGCCACCTGCAATGACCAAAAACAACGAATACCCTGAGAAAAGCGCAACGAGACCGATCAACATACCCAACGAAAGTGAACCTGTATCACCCATAAAAACAACCGCGGGATAGCAGTTGTACCACAAAAAAACCAAAAGCCCTCCAACTGCCGCAGCACATATCACGGCAAGCTCTGTACCGCCTGGTATGCGTGAAACCCCCATGGAGCTAAATATTGGCAATGTGTTATCGATAAAGCAAAGCCCCCCAAAAAACAACAATACCGGGATCGCACAGCCCGTTGCCAGCCCATCGAGTCCGTCTGTCAAATTGACCGCATTACTGGTTCCAGCCAAGACAAGAAAGAAGTAGATGGGCACAAAATTATGCGGTAATGTCCAGTTAATATCAGTAAACGGTACCGGTAGTGTTGTACAAACACGGTAAAGATCGGAGTATTGCTCAACAACAAAGTACACCAACAGTGAAAAACCGAGTTGTATCGATAACTTGAGCCATCCGGGAATCCCTCGTGCATTGCGCTGCCGAATTTTGATGCCATCATCCCAAGCACCTACCGCTGCTAAAAGCAGATATCCCAGCACAACAAGCCCGACTTGGAGGTTCCAATGCACCTGCGTCGCGATCCCAAGTATAGCTGCGATCACCACTATGATTCCTCCCATCGTCGGTACGTGATCCTTATGGCTATGGAGCTGTGCAAGTTTACGAACCTCTTGCTCGTCCCGCTGGATTTGCTCGATTTTCCGCTGGCGTAACTTTTGGATCCCCCAAGAGGCTAGTAGCATCGCGGCCACTAAAGCAATAAAAAACGCCAAAAAGACACGCTGCCCCACCGCCGGAATCTGTGTCACAATAAAGTTAAACCGCTCGATGATCTCGTTAAATAGAGGAGACATAATCGCGCCGTTTAGTGAAGTGATATTTGCTCGTCACGCGAGTAAAATCTTCCATGGTGCGCTGTATGGAGGTTTTTGAAAATTTATTGAAACGGTATCCCCAACTTTCCGTGTGTAAAGATGACATCGAAAAGGTGTTTACCGCACTGCTCTCCGTATTTCAACAGCAGAAAAAGTTACTCGTTGTCGGAAATGGAGGTAGTGCCGCTGATTCAGGACATATTGCGGGCGAACTGTTAAAATCTTTTTGTCGCAAACGCCCTATTCCCCAAAATATCGCAGCACAACTGCCGGCAGAAATCACTGAGCAGCTTGAAGGCGCACTCCCGGTTATTTCATTGCCTGATTTTGTCGCATTTCACACTGCCTATGCCAATGATCGTTCGGCCGCCTACGGCTTTGCCCAACTGGTTTTAGCGCTCGGCCAGCCCGGCGATGTATTTTGGGCGATTTCGACATCGGGAAATTCCAAAAACATTCTTCACGCCGCCCAGGTTGCACGCGCAAAATCGATGCCCGTTATCGGTCTCACAGGTCAATCCGGCGGCGCTTTAAAATCCCTTTGTGATGTTTGTATTGCGGTTCCAGAAGTCGAAACGTACAAGATTCAGGAGCTTCATCTGCCAATTTATCACGCCTTATGCCAAGCTCTCGAAGCGGCGCTATTTGACGGTCCCTCTCGGACATAAAAAGAAAAACTTGCACTCCTATGGCGCACCCGCTTAATGGCGGCCATGTTTTTAGGTTTCTTAGGTGCCGCAGCTGCTAACCCCATAACGCCCGGACATGCCGTATGGTCTCAAATGTTGATCATGTTTTTTTTGTTTCTGGGCATGTGGTTTATTCTGATTGCTCCCCAACGGAAACGCCAGAAAAAGCATGACGAGATGGTCCGAAATCTCAAGCACGGCGACCACGTTCTCCTTTCCTCGGGCTTTTACGGTGAGATCACCAATGTACGCGATGACCGCTTTGAGGTTCGCATTAGCGACAATACGGTTGTCGGCGTTCACAAATCCTTCGTTTCAGCGAAGTTATAACTTGACACTTTCGGCAGGTGCCTTAGCGTTGCAGCGTCCAGGCGGGAGTGCCGTCAGGATGGTTTGACTAGTTTTGTTTTCATAACATTGTTCATAGGATTTGATCGGTAGCTTTTGAGGTCATTTGGGGGAAGGCTACCGATCTTTTTATTGTCATCACGAGAATTCAGGCGCGTCCAAGCATTGCCGAAATAGCAAGCATTTGCGCTCTCTGGGTCCGATCTGTAAATTCCAGTTTTTTAAAAAACAGTGATATTTATT
>CAMWJR010000041.1 GCA_947174645.1 uncultured Verrucomicrobiota bacterium
CACTTCACCCTTTCGCTGTTTTTCTTGAGCCTTTCCACGAATTCCGTCAGCGGCGAGCATGTTCAGTTGCAAACCGCTTCGGTGATGCCACAGACACAAGATGTCCAGGCCGTTTCTCTTCTTAAAGAAGCTCCGGCAGTCAAAATGCCACCGGTCACACCTAGCGTATCTTCTCGAAAGAACAACAATCCCGAAGTCCACACTCAATCTCAACCTCAACCTTCATTGACAACGCAGCAGACGCAAAATATACAAGCTGTTTCTCTGCCCGAACAAACTCCAGTGCTCAAAGCGCATCCTGTTACTGCAGAAGTCCGCATCTGGACAGCCGATGATATCCGACGTTATATCCGTGTTCATGGTGCGCTCAATACCTGTGCAACCTTTTCACTGACACTCCAACGTGAACTTGAAACCCTTCGAGACGATATTCAGAGCATTCAAAACGGAATTCGATCGATCGTCCGCATTAATAATAAACTCGGTCTCGATGCCCATATTGCTGAGATCCTAGCAAGTTGTTACGAGGATTGCTTTGACAAACTTTTCCGTTTTCCAAAGAGTAGTGCGAAGAGTCCCTTCTCCGACTGTATTTTATGGCTTAAAAATGCCCAAGGTACACTGGAAACGCTTAATGGGCGAATGCACACTCTGAAAAAAACCTTGGTAACCCTTCCGCATACACCAAATACGGATCCTATCGTTGATTCCACTTCAGACAGAATTAACTCGGCAACTGATAAACTCAGCAATAAAGTTTTTAATAAAGCCCAAATATTGCTTCCGATCCTCTATGAATTCTCGCAACAAGAGCGTCAGCACGGGTGGAGCAACATCCCCTGGCTTTAAAAAATTAAAAACTTTCTCTTGAGGTCACTTCAAGTACATGGAGGCCGTAGAGAACAGCGAGATAGATCGCCAATAACAAAAAACCTTCAAAGCGCGAAACCTCGCGTTTTGTCGTAAAAAATCGCCATAACAACGCGGTTAAAAAAATCAGTCCCGGAAGCGCAAGGCAGCGGATGCAGTATTGACTTGTGGTTAGTGGACAAAAACAAGCACAGGTACCGGCAACAAAAAGAATATTAAAAATATTCGATCCGACGATGTTTCCAGTGCAGATTGTCCCGTACCCCCGAAGCGCTGCAACAAGCGAGGTTGTGATCTCCGGAAGGCTCGTCCCGAGCGCGACAATGGTTAGCCCGACCCAAGTATCGCTCCACCCTAGCATTTGGGCAATATGGAGACTGCCGGAAACAACCCAATGCGCCCCTAAAAATAAACTGACAATCCCAATGGCAAACGATGCGAGTGCAAATCCTATCGAAATTTTTGTTGTTTCTGCAGCCTCCGATGACTCTGAAATATCAGCCTTGCAAATGCAATACAAATAGACGATACCCACCAATAGCAATAAAACACCCATCGTTAGGTTGACCTTTGAGAACAACACAAGGAGTGCGAAAATGAAGGTGATGCCAAAGAGAAAAGGCATTTCAATCTTAATCACGCGTGAGGTAATCGGAAAAGGACAAATGAGCGCGACCAATCCCGCGGCACAACCGATGTTGAGGAGATTGCTGCCAATAACATTCCCTAAAACAAGCTCTGGATGATGATCGATCGTCGCTAGCAGCGAGGTAATGAACTCCGGAGCTGAAGTCGAAAGCGCGACTAGGGTCATACCAATCACAAAGCGGCTTACCCCCAATGCCACAGCTAACGCCGACGCGCTGCGACAAACGCGCCCACCTCCGTAAAAAAGCAGGACAAACCCGAGCAGAACCTCAAAACAACTCCACCACATGCCCGAAGAAAAGCCGATGCTGACGGCTTTATGCCCATTGGCAAATGAAAACCGAACCTAGAATCAATTTTAACGCCTTTCTGGCTCAATTTTTCGGGGCCGATACTGCAACAGCCTGAACAATTTCGATCGGGTGACTATTGACAGTCTTTCTATTGCCTGCGCTCCATGGCAACAACTCATAAGTTATAAGTGCGATATTTTTCGATTGTTCTGTCTTCACACGTTTGAGCAGAAAAACTTCTCCATCGAAGTCTACAAACTGGGCGTTGAGTTGCCAACAGTCTCCGCGACGGCCGTAATATAAGATGCCTCCCTCTGATACTAGTGGCTTGCGGGCGATAAGAAAGTAATTTTCGAAGTTCTTTTGTGCGTTTTGTAATAAAATCTTTTCCGCAGTATTCCGTGTATTTTGGGCCGAATCGACCATGTAACCAAGTAAAACAACAAGGACACTTCCTAATAACCCGATTGCCAAAACAACCTCAAGCAGTGAAAATCCGCGTTTCGTCATTTATTGATGTTTTTTGAGAATACAAAAGTACGCCCAAGGCGGTTAACTACAATAATGGCCGGTGTAACGGTGCGATCAAAAACGATCTTTACTTCACCTTTTACCGATTTTCGATGACCATAACCCAATGCGAATAATGTACTTGATTCGTCGCCCGGACGTGAACCATTTTCGGCAAAGCGAATGCAATAACCGAGAATCTTTTGAGATCCCGCAATTAGTTCCTCTTCCTCTGGAACGTCAGAATCGCTTAAATCAAATGCTTTTAGATCCTGTGCCGTTAAAATAAAACAATGCTCCGGCAGTAAAATTTCTCGAATGATGCGGTAGTGGTCCTCCGAACGCACGAGTTGTAAAAGCCGCCGCTGGGCGAAAGTCGTCGACAAATCGACAGCAACAAAGACATCGCACCCTTGGTTTATAGCCTCGTGACGCGCCTGGTTGAGCACCCTGGTCACTATTTTTGTCGCAATTTGAATCTGCCGCGACTCCCCATTCTTCCAATGGAAACGCCCCAGAAAAAGTAATATTAACGCGATCATCGCAACTACGGCAATCATCTCGACAAAGGTAAATCCACTGTAATTCTGGCGCCTTGACACGTCGCGGAGTGTGGATTCTCACCCATTGACGTAAATCTTTATTGTCTCTTAAGTGTGAGATCCCAAAGTAATTTGTGTGCTTACGGAACTGCCACGTCGTCATGTACTTGATGCTACTGATGGTTGGCAAGGGGTATTGAAGCATCCCAACGAAATTTTGCCGCAGGGAATCTATTCCCTCGATCCGGAGCTGAGTGGTGTGGTGCTCTATGCAAAAAACAAAGGAAGCCTATGCGAATTACGCAATGCTTACGGTTCGCAGCAATTTACATTTCGCTGGACCATACTGGCGCGCAACCAAGTGCTGGAGGAATCTGTTATATGTTCACTTCCCATCGCAAAGAGTGCTGATGGTGATAGGATGAGAGTTTCGCATAAAAAGGGGAAACAGACTCGGACGGAGTTTCAAAAGCAGGAAAATATCGGTAAATCTTTCACACTTTGGTCGGCAAAAACGCATTTTATCCGCCCACATCAAATCCGAATTCACGCGTACGAAGTTGGAATTCCGGTCCTCGGAGAGTCCATTTATAACACAACTCTCATCCCTTCGCTCTCTGATTTAAAGTTGCACACCAAAGAAAATCGCAAAGGTCCGCCCGAGCCCATTTACGACTCCGTAATGATTCACTTGAGCTCCGTTTCATTCCCTCTTCGGGGGAACAACTACGCCATCGACGCGCCGCTACCGGATGCCTACGCTGCCGCCTTAAAAATTATCGAACGATGGAGCTGAGAATTGGCCACGGTTACGATATTCACCGCCTCGTTGAGGGGCTGGCATTAGTTCTTGGCGGGCAACACATCGACTACCCTAGGGGATTATTGGGGCATTCGGACGGCGACGTTGTTTGCCATGCGATTATCGACTCTTTACTTGGGGCCCTTGCGCTTCCGGATATTGGGCAAACTTTTCCCGATCAAGATCCAAAGTTATTAGGTGCAAATTCGTGCGGTTTATTACGTACGGTGTTCGGGGAAATAATCCAGCCTAAAGGCTATCAAATCAGCAATATCGATATGACCATCATTGCACAAGCTCCCGTATTGGCCCCCTACACCTCTGCGATGCATCATCACCTCGCATCAATCCTCGATACAGAGCTGCAAAACATCAGTATTAAGGCGAAGACCAATGAAGGCTTGGATAGTATTGGTCGCGGCGAAGCGATTGCCTGTTATGCCGTTTGCCTTTTGTTGAAAAGCTAGTTAAGAAAAATCGTAGGCATCTATGTCCCATGCCAGTGCAATTTCTTTGGGAACTGTGCAATTTGCAAGAAGAACTCTGAGCGTCTGAACCGTACGACTGACTTTTGGCGTTAAAAAGTAAAGAACGAAGCGGTAACGATCTTGGACTTTTTCGACCGGCGATGGTACAGGACCACGAATATCCGTCTGCGGCGGGAAACAATCACGTGATGGTTGCAGTGTTTTTTTTAAAAAATCCTGACTCCATAGCTCGGCAAGCGACGCATTTCGGCTCGAAATATGAAGTGCGATCATATGCCGATATGGTGGGTAATGGAACATCTCGCGCTCCGTAAGTTCTTTTTCGAAGAATGCGCTGTAATCGGTGTTTTTAGCAAAATAAAGCGTTTCATTTCCCGGGATCCGCGTTTGGACAACAACTTCACCGGGAAGGTCGCCGCGCCCAGAACGTCCCGCAACCTGGACTAAGAGCTGGAAAGTTCGCTCATTAGCCCGAAAATCTTGTTGTGAAAGGCTCCCATCAGCATTGATAAGCCCTACAAGCGTTACGTTGGGAAAATCGAGGCCCTTGGCGATCATCTGCGTACCGATTAATAAATCGAGCTCATGTTTTTGAAATTGCTCTAAAACCTCGATAAAAGCGTATTTTTTCTGGAGAATATCCGAATCTAGACGTGCCAAGCGTACTTGTGGAAAAATTTTTTGGACAACCTCTTCGACGCGCTGCGTTCCTAACCCGCGGTAAAGAATTTCAGGAGCACCACACTTAGGGCACACTTTTGTAGGTGCAATTTCATATCCACAAAAATGACATAGGAGTGTCTGTCGTGACTTGTGGTAAGTTAGAGGAATACTACAATGTGGACACGTTGCTACGTAGTCACAAGACGGGCATAAAACGGTCGGCGCAAATCCGCGGCGATTCAAAAAAAGCATCACTTGTTCCCGGCGTTCGAAGCGCTCAACCATCTTATCCTGCAAGATTTTCGAAAAGACTGCCCCTTTTTCGTAGCACATATCAACGATCGTAACCTGCGGTAATGTGCGGTGATCGACGCGCTGCGGCAACGTAACTAACGTATACTTCCCTTTCGATGCGTTGTAATACGACTCAAGTGAGGGTGTTGCGGAACCCAAAATACAGGTCGCTTGCGCGAGTTTAGCCCGATAAACGGCAACATCACGTCCATGATAACGCGGGTTTTCTTCTTGCTTGTAAGTACGTTCATGCTCCTCGTCGACAATGACAAGCCTTAGATTTTGAAGGGGCAAAAAAACTGCCGATCGCGCGCCGACGACTAACGTTCCGGGATGATCCATGATTTGAAACCAGGTATCGCGTCGCTCACCTTCGGATAGTCCGCTATGCCAAACATGAACTGGGATATTGGGAAAACGCTGGCGGAGCTTTTTAACAGTCTGTGCCGTCAGTGTTACTTCGGGAAGAAGGTAAAGCACGGAACCGCCCTCATGAATGATTTTTTGAATCATCTCAATATAGACCTCGGTTTTGCCAGAACCCGTTACCCCGTGCAAGAGATAAACGCCAAAAGTTCCTTTTTCTAGATTTTGCCCAATGATCTCACAAACCGCCCGTTGCTGCTCTGTTAATGTTACCGCTTCCGTCATCCCAACTTGAGGTAGAAACTGCGCGTAGACCTGGCGCTCTTGGCGCTGAAACACCTCATATAAAAAGTGTTTCTTAAGGAGCGCATCAAAAACATTACGCGAGAATTTCTTAAGAAACTCTTCCTTTAGCATCCCCGGATTTTGCCGCAAAAAACACCAGGCTTCGTATTGCTTGGGGAACTTTTTTACATCAGGACCCTCATTCTCCTCGGCATGAAGTAACGACTGGAGCTTTATCGCGGTATTTTTTCGGATCGCCTGGGGAATAGCCGCCTCCAAAACGTCCGAAAAAGAGGCAAAATAATAGCGCTCAATCCAGTGGTAAAGCTCTATAAGTAAGGAATCTGTTACGGGCACGTCGTAAATCATGCCTACGATTGGCTTTATGAGATAAGTCGGTGGCTGTTCGAGTTCTTGAATTCCAACTACAAGACCCTCCTTTTTCGAACGTCCTACAAAGACGTAGACCAAAGATCCAACTTTCAACGTATGAAGCAATTCATCCGGGATCTGGTACGTCAGTGGGCGCGGAAGCGGCGCAAAAATCGCAACCTCAGCAACCAGCATGGCGTTGATAAGCGAGTAGTGTGTTTTTCATTAACATCGCAATCGTCATCGGTCCTACACCGCCAGGAACCGGGGTAATGAAATCTACAACCTCTTGGACGTGCTCGAAATCGACATCACCAACCACGCGGTATCCCTTGGATCTCTGCGGATCAGGAACGCGGTTAATACCCACATCAATCACCGTTGCACCGGGTTTCACCATATCAGCCGTCACAAAATGAGGTTGACCAATGGCGACAACGAGAAGATCCGCCCCTCGTGTGTAATGCACAATGTTACGGGTCTTGGAATGACAAAACGTTACGGTCGCATTCCCCCACGGCTTTCGCTGCATTAGTAGCATCCCCATCGGCTTTCCAACGATACTACTTCGACCCAAAATAACGGCATGTCGGCCGGTAAAATCTTGTCCTGTTGAGCGAATTAATTCTAAAATTCCGGCCGGCGTACAGGGAACAAATCCCCGACCATCCTCCTGTGCCAATAACCCCACATTGTAGGGATGAAATCCATCGACATCTTTTTGAGGATCGAGCGCTAAAAAGGCTGCACGTTGCATTGCCTCCGTTGGCAATGGCGCTTGGACTAAAATCCCGTCCACCTCTGGATCCCGATTCAACTTGTCGATTGCTTTAAGAAGTTCTGTTGACGTGACATCCGCAGGAAAGGCCAATGCCGTACTTCGAATACCGACTTCATGAGCAACCTTTTGCTTCCGATTAACGTAAATGACCGACGCCGGATCTTCAGCAACACGGATAAAAACAACATGCGGTGGACGAGTACAACGATCGACGGCTTGTTTAATTTCAGTTAAAATATCATTTGCGATTATTTTACCGTCGATTATCCTCGCCATGCGGAATTTCCCGCGTTGATTCATGGCGAAGCGGTGGGCATGCGCAAGCAATTTTTATTTCTAGGTATTGGTGGTATGGGAATGGCACCGTTGGCGCTCTACTTACGACAACAGGGCCACATAATTTACGGCTTTGATGATGGCGATA
This sequence comes from uncultured Verrucomicrobiota bacterium, assembly GCA_947174645.1. Lineage (GTDB taxonomy): Bacteria > Verrucomicrobiota > Verrucomicrobiia > Opitutales > LL51 > LL51. Next base: position 7,339 of record CAMWJR010000041.1, read on the forward strand.
CGTCGCTTTGGAGGTCCATTTTCGAACGTGAGGAGATTATACTTTGTACGCAGTTTCCAAAAAACGTCGACCTTGTTGTCTACTCGAGTGCTATCAGCGCAGCTCATCCATGGCGGCAACTAGCCTCTCGACAAGGAATTCAACAAATCAAGCGTGGCCAGCTACTAGCGCAGTTCTGCAGAGATAAAAAGATAATCGCGGTTACGGGCTCTCACGGGAAAACAACAACGACAGGCCTGTTGATCGATCATCTTCCAGAATGCGGCTATGTTCTTGGCGGTTACTTTCAAGATTCTTTAAAAAAAAGTCCCGCACAGTACCGTTCCGATAATCCATATCTCATTTGTGAAGTTGATGAAAGCGATCGGACCATTGAAGACTATCATCCCGACATAACGGTAGCGCTCAACCTCGAGGACGACCATCTCGTGAATTATGGAACGTCCGCAC
>CAMWJR010000042.1 GCA_947174645.1 uncultured Verrucomicrobiota bacterium
TGCGACGGATGTGCGTTCATTGACGAAGGGGCGTGCAAGTTATTCGATGGAGCCCTCGCATTTTGAGCAGGTGCCGTCCAATTTATTGCAGCAGATTGTCGAGAGTGCAAGTCGTGGCGCCGCGCGGTCGTAATTTAGAAAAAGTGTTCGTATGGCACAGAGAATTAGAATTAAGTTGAGGAGTTTTGATTACCGTCTTGTTGATCAGTCGGCGGTAGAGATTGTCGATACGGCGAAGCGTTCTGGTGCGCGTGTCGTTGGGCCTGTTCCATTGCCGACGCGACGTGAACGTTTTACGGTGAATCGTTCGCCTCATATCCATAAAAAATCGATGGATCAGTTCGAGCTTCAAGAGCACGATCGCCTCATTGATATACACGATCCAACGGCAGACACGGTTGATTCGCTGCGACGTTTGAACTTGCCTGCAGGGGTCGATATTATGATTAATGTTTGATTTTGGAATATTGTTGACAGAAGGTTTTTGTTGAGAAGAAACGGTAAGGCTAATGCAGGTGCGGCATAGGTCGCATTTGCCGCTTAGAATCATGAGAGATCATCGATTAGTATTAGGAAAGAAGGTTGGAATGACACAGGTGTTTACGGAGGGGCGTTGCCTTGTTCCGGTTACGGTTGTAGAAGTATTGCCGAGTGTTGTTTCGCAGATTCGAACACCAGAGCGTGATGGCTATAGTGCCATTCAGCTCGCATACGGTGAACGGAAAGTGAAGAATTTATCCAAGGGTGTCCTGGGTCATTTGAGTGCATCTGCTAAAGAGTCCTGCGAGGGTTTGAAGGAGTTTCGAGTTGACGATGTCAGCGGGTATGAATTAGGTACGTCTATAGATAGTTCAATTTTTTCGGTCGGTGAGCTTATTGATGTGATTGGACAGACGAAGGGACACGGTTTTCAAGGTGTCATGAAGCGCCATGGATTTAGTGGCGGTCCTGCGGGGCACGGTTCGATGTTTCATCGTCGCGGTGGTTCTTATGGATGTCGTGAGTGGCCAGGGAAAGTCTGGAAGGGGCGTAAGATGCCAGGACATGATGGTAGCGCGATGCGGACGGTACAGAATTTAGAGATCGTCGATATCGTGCCGGGTCGAAATGTTGTGCTGATTCAAGGAAGTTTACCGGGGTATAACGGTGGGCTTGTTGTGTTGCGTAAGGCCGCAAAGGCGAAACAGGAGGCTGGAAAGTGAAGTTAAAAGTCTACAGTCAGACGGGAGCTTTTTTAGAGGATCGCGAGTTTAATGTTCCGGTTTTTGAGGGTGATCACGGCGTTGCGGCGTTGAAATTTACGATCGATGCTTTGCTAGCGAATATGCGTCAGGGGAATGCTTCGACGAAGACGCGTTCCGATGTAAGTGGTGGCGGTAAGAAGCCGTTTCGTCAAAAGGGGACGGGTAATGCTCGAGAGGGTTCGAGTCGGAGTCCATTGATGCCGGGAGGTGGTATCGTTTTTGGTCCTCATCTTCGTTCCTACCGCAAGAAGGTGAATAAGAAGGTGCGGCGTTTGGCGTTAGCACGCTCTCTGTACGATTGCTCGGAGGAGATGCTTTTGTCGGTTGTAGAGAATTTCGCACCGGGTCTCAAGAAAACGCGTGATTTTGATGCCTTTTTGAAAAAAATATTCCCGACAGGGAATGTATTGCTGGTGGATTCTGTTTTTAGTGAGGATCTGTTGGTGTCGGCGAGGAACTTAGAGCGTGTGTATATGATTGACGCGGCATCCGTGAATGCGCTCGATTTGAAGCGCTACGATCATCTATTGGTAAGTGAGTCTGGCTTTGGTCAGTTGTTGAAGCGCGTGCGGTAGAGTCATGGATCAAAAATTAATTAAGGGGATTTGTTATACGGAGAAGTCGACGAGCCTCGGCGCGGCGGCCAATCAGTACGTTTTTGATGTCGATGTGCAGAGTTCCAAGGAGGAAATTGCAGCAGCGATTAGCGCGTTTTTTAAGGTCTCTGTTTTGAAGGTAAACACCCTGCGGCGCGATGGTAAGTTGCGGCGGAATCGGATGAAGCGCGGTGCTTATGGGGTGACGCCTCGCCGGAAGATCGCTATTGTGACACTCAAGGCGGGTGAAAAAATCGAGATTGTTTGAGGTAGAAGGGCGGTAGAGAATGGCAGTTACACAGCGTAAGCCCGGAACACCGGGACAGCGGTTTTTAGCACTGAATCGTCGGGAGCTTTGGCAGGGGGCGCCAGAGTCTTCGCTTGTCGTGCGGATGCATCAGAGTCGTGGGCGGAATTGCTACGGCCGCATTACATCACGTCGTCGTGGTGGTGGTCATAAGCAGACGATTCGTGTTGTTGATTTTGCACGTAATAAATTTGATATTCCGGCAAAGGTGAGCCGGATTGAGTATGACCCGAATCGTTCGGCGGATCTGGCTTTGCTTTGTTACGCAGATGGCGAAAAGCGCTATATCTTGGCGCCGCGGGGTCTCAAGCTTGGCGATGAGGTGGTCAGTTTGAATGAGCGGCCGAAGGATTTTGCCGTGGGGATGTCTCTGCCGTTGCGATTGATTCCGGCAGGTGTGTTTGTTCACTGCGTGGAAATTGAGCCTGGACATGGGGCGGCAATTGCGCGTGGTGCCGGCGTCGGAGTTCAGATTGTCGCTTTCGATAACGGTTATGTGACGGTGAAAATGCCGAGTGGCGAAATCCGTCTGTTGAATCCGAAGTGCCGCGCAACGATTGGTCAGGTGGGTAATAGTGATCACGCAAAACAGTCGCTCGGAAAAGCAGGGCGGACGCGTTGGTTGGGATGTCGTCCTCGCGTGCGTGGTGTTGTAATGAATCCTGTAGATCACCCGATGGGCGGTGGTGAGGGACGGACTTCAGGTGGCGGTCATCCGGTATCGCCGTGGGGTCAGCTCGCGAAGGGCTATCCGACGCGGAAGCGTTCGCAAAAGTCGAATCGTATGATTTTAATTCGTAGGAACGGTAAGAAGGTAAAGAGGGGCTAGTGTATGGCGCGTTCTGCTAAAAAAGGTTTTTTTGTCGATCCGAGCTTAATGGATAAAGTGGATGCCGCGCAAGCCGCGAGTAGCCGTAAGCCGATTAAGACATGGTCGCGTCGTTCGACGATCGGTCCAGAGTTTGTAGGGCTTAATTTTCAGGTCCATAACGGGAAGACATTTACAGAGGTGTACGTAACGGAGAACATGGTCGGGCATAAGCTCGGGGAATTTTCGCCGACGCGTACGTTTAAGGGGCATAGTCCGCATACGCAGAGGTAATATGGAATTTAGAGCATTAACGAAATTTGTTCGCATGTCGGATAAGAAGGTCCGCGAGGTGACACGTATTTTGCGGGGTTGGAAAGCGGATGAAGCGGTTCAGATGTTAAGATTTGTTCCGCGGAAGTCGGCGCGTCTCGTTGAAAAAACCTTATCGAGTGCGATTGCCAATGCGGAGTGTCAGGGGATTCGCAAAGAGGCGTTGACGATTAAGGCGGCGATCACGGAGCAAGGGGTTGCGTTTCGTCGGTTTATACCGGCGTCGCGTGGATCGGCGCATCCGATTCGCAAGCGTACAAGCCATATTCGGATTGTGCTCACCGACAATTTAAGCTAGAGACGTATGGGACAGAAGGTTAATCCGATTGGTTTTCGTTTATCGGTTCGTCGCAATTGGCGTTCGCGCTGGTATGCGACAAAGCAGGCCTATCCGTTATTTTTAAAGGAGGATTACGAGATTCGTTCCTTTTTACGGCGTCGCTTACCGGCGGCATCGTTTTCGGATGTCTTTATTGAGCGGGCGGGAGAGCGCGTCCGGATTAAGATTTATACCTCTCGGCCTGGTGTAATTATCGGTCGAAAAGGACAAGATCTGGATAATCTATGTGCTGCATTGAAGAAGACGATTGGTCGTGAGGTGATTGTTGATATTCAAGAGATTCGGAAGCCGGATCTGGTGGCGCAGCTCGTTTCGGAGGGAATTGCCTTACAGTTAGAGCGACGGATATCGTTCCGCCGGGCGATGAAGAAAGCGATTCAATCCGCGATGAGTCTTGGAGCGGACGGAATTCGTATCCAGTGTGCAGGACGTCTCGGTGGTGCGGAGATCGCGCGTTCGGAATCTCAGCGTGCGGGCCGCGTGCCGTTACATACCCTCAAGGAAAATATCGATTATGGGTTTTCAGAGGCCAATACGGTTTATGGGAAAATCGGTGTGAAGTGCTGGGTGTGTCGTAATGATAGTCTTAAAGTGTAGGAAGAGAGTGAGCAATGAGTAAGTTATCTCCGGCGCGGACGAAGTACCGCAAAGTACAGAAGGGACGTAATCGAGGAAACGCTCGTGGTGGTGATTTTTTAGCGTTTGGCGACTGTGGTATTCAGACCTTAGATCGTGGATGTCTATCAGCTTCTCAGATTGAGGCTGCGCGTATCGCGATTTCTCGGCATCTCAAAAGAAAGGGAAAGTTGTGGGTCCGTGTTTTTCCGCATACGCCAGTTACTAAGAAACCTGCCGAGACGCGTATGGGAAAAGGCAAGGGTGCTGTAGAATACTGGGGCGCAGAAATTAAACCCGGGATGATTTTGTTTGAGCTCGCCGGTGTTTCGGTGACGCTTGCAAGGGAGGCATTTCGTTTAGCGGATTTTAAGTTACCTTTCCGGTGCCGCTTTATTAGTCGTGAGGAGTTGGAGGCTTACTAATGGAAGATTTAGCGAGTGGAACCGTACAGGAACTTTTAGAGGAATTGCGTTCGATTGAGCGGCAGTTATTAGAGCTATCGTTGAAGAAATGTGCTGGGCTTTTGCAAAAGCCACACGTTGTTTCAGATCTTCGACGTCAAGGGGCTCGAATTCGTACTTTTTTAGGACAAAAGACTTGCAAAGCGTCCGATAACCAAAAGGTTGCATAACTATGGAGACGCGGAAATTTCGAAAAAGTTTACAGGGCGTCGTGACCGGAAAGTCGGGCGATAAGAGCCTAAAGGTGGTGTATTTTTATAAGATTCCGCATGCCCTCTATCGGAAAGAGGTCCGTCGGAAGACGGTGCTCCATGTGCATGACGAGAAAAATGAGTGTCTCGTTGGAGATAAGGTCGAGATTATGGAGACACGTCCGCTAAGTAAGATGAAGCGCTGGCGTGTACTTCGCGTCATTGAGCGTATGCCGGTATCGAGGTAGGAGGACGTATGTTGCAGCAACAAAGTATTTTAGATGTCGCGGACAATACAGGTGCCAAAAAAGCGATGATGATTTGTCGCCTTGGTCAGAATACGCGCACCGCAGGTATTGGGGATGTGATTATCGCCTCGATTCGTCAGAGCACGCCGGAGGCAGCCGTCAAAAAAGGTAGCGTCGTTCGTGCCGTGATCGTCCGTACAGCGGCTCCGATTGCGCGTGAAGACGGAAGTTATCTCCGATTTGATAATAATGCGTGTGTCGTGATTGATGATAAAGGTAATCCCAAGGGAAGTCGTATATTTGGGCCGATTGCGCGTGAATTGCGGCAAAAGAATTTTATGAAGATCATTTCCTTAGCACCGGAGGTCTTATGAAGTATAAACTTAAGCGGAATGATGAGGTTGTTGTAATTTCCGGCCAGCATAAGGGTGAACGGGGAAAGGTCTTGGAGGTGTTGCGTGAAGCCTGTCGCGTGGTTGTTGAGGGCGTTGCGTTGCGGAAGCATTATTTAAAGAAGGATCAAAATCATCCGGAGGGCGGAGAAGTTGAGCGCGAGAGCAGTTTGCATTATTCGAATGTGATGCTTGCGTCTCGGTATGACCGTAAGCGGAAGTAAACTGAGGAGTTCCGGGGCGTGAAAAGCGGTAATCTCGGGATATAAGAAAATATGAAACAGTCAGTCTTAAAAGAGTTTTATTTGTCGTCAGTCGTTAAGGATCTGACGGAGCTCTATCATTATAAAAATCGGCATTTAGTTCCTTGTTTGGAAAAGATTGTCGTCAATTCGGCGATTGCATCGGATTGGGATAAAGGGTTTATTGCAGATGTCGAAAAGGACATCGCCGCGATTTGCTGTCAGAAGCCAATTGTAGTTCGCGCGAAAAAGAGCATTTCGAATTTTAAACTTCGTAAAGGGATGCCGAATGGCATTAAAGTGACGCTTCGAGGCAACGCGATGTATGAGTTTTTCTATCGCTTGGTTTCGATTGCGCTCCCGGCGGTTCGCGACTTTCGGGGTGTGTCGAATAAGTTCGACGGCAGTGGCAATTACACGCTCGGCATCGTCGACCATACAATTTTCCCAGAGGTAACGGTAGATAAGGAGCGTCGTTTAATTGGGATGGATATCACTTTTGTAACATCTGCGAAAACGGATGCAGAGGGGCGCGATCTTTTGCGTCTCCTGGGGGTGCCGTTCCGTAAAAAGAATGCGTAAGAGGGCAGCGTTATGGCAAAGACATCAGTCATTGAAAGAAATAAGAAGCGGCGTGCGATGGTCGCGAAGTACGCAGAGCGGCGTAAGGAGTTAAAGAAAATTTTGCGAAATCCAGCAACTTCTGATGAAGATTTTTGGGCGGCGAGTCGTAAACTCGCGACACTGCCGCGGAATTCTTCAGCGGTGCGCGTACGGAATCGTTGCTCGATCACCGGGCGCGGTCGAGCGTACTTTGGTCGTTTTGGGGTTTCTCGTATACAGTTGAGGGAATTGGTCTCATTTGGACAAATTCCAGGAGTTATTAAGGCGTCGTGGTAGAATGGATGCAATAGGCGATTTTTTAACGGTCATCCGAAATGCAAGTGCAGCGCGTAAACGTTGCTGTTCGGTGGCGTCTTCGAATATGCGGAAGCGTGTTGCAGAAGTTTTGAAGCGGAATGGCTACATTAGGGATTACGGTGTCGAGGAAGTTCGTCCGGGTGTCAAGTCGTTGCATGTCGATTTGAAGTACGTGAAGGGTACCCCGGCAATTTCTGGTTTGGTGCGGTGTAGCCGTCCGGGACGTCGTTTGTACTGCGATTGTAACTCGATTCCCAAGGTTTTTAATAATCTCGGAATGTGTATTTTGACGACGCCACGTGGGGTGCTGTCGGGGCGCGACGCGTTGCAGAACCATGTCGGTGGTGAATTATTGTGTAAGGTTTGGTAATCATGAGTCGGATTGGAAAGTTACCGGTTGAGATTCCGTCCTCTGTGAAGGTAAACTTGACAGGGAATCATGTCGAGGTTTCCGGGCCTCATGGGAGCCTTAAGCAGGATTTCGGTGAAGGGGTTGTGCTGTCGCTCGCGGATGGCGCATTGACGGTCACACCCAAAGATCAATCGCCGCATGCGAACGCGATGCACGGGACTGTTCGCTCGATCATCCACAATATGGTAACGGGTGTGCAGACGCCTTATCAGAAGGATCTCGAAATCCAGGGTGTTGGTTTTAAGGCGGCGCTCAAAGGAAGTGTTTTGGATCTTTCGCTCGGTTATTCTCATCCGGTAAATTATGCAATCCCGGAAGGAATTAGCGTTACCGTTAAGGATGGGACGCAGATCAATATTAAGGGTGCTGACAAAGCTTTAGTGGGTAAGGTTGCTGCGGAAATCAAGCATTTCTACCCGGTGGAACCCTATAAAGGTAAAGGTGTACGTATTGCGGGTGAGCATGTCCGGCGGAAGGAAGGTAAGAAATCGGCGAAGTAGGGAGATAGTCCAT
>CAMWJR010000043.1 GCA_947174645.1 uncultured Verrucomicrobiota bacterium
GACGGCACCTGCTCAAAATGCGAGGGCTCCATCGAATAACTTGCACGCCCCTTCTTCAATCAACTCACATACGACGCATACCCAAACATCATCTCTAACGGAACAAATGCCGTGATATTAGCAAGTGCCCCCTTCGTCTCCATGCTTTGAATTTGCCCGCGGCGACGATTGAGGTCACCAATCACATCACCCTGATACTCTTCTGGTGTCGAGACCTCGACCTTCATAATCGGTTCCAACAAAATAGGTCCGGCTTTTTTCATCGCATCCTTGAACGCGAAGATACCGGCCATCTTAAAGGCCATTTCCGATGAATCGACTTCATGGAAACTTCCATCAATGATATGTGCACAGAAATCAACCACCGGATATCCTGCGACAACACCATTAGTCGCACCCTCAAAAATTCCATCTTGGGTCGGCTTAATGTACTCTTTAGGGATAACACCACCGACGATTTCGTTGAGCACAGAAGTTCCCTCGCCGCGCTTCACCGGTTCCATTTTAATCACCGCATGACCATATTGCCCACGACCACCGGACTGACGAATGAACTTTCCTTCACCGGTCGCTTCTTTTGTGATCGTTTCACGATAAGCGATTTGCGGACGTCCCGCAGTTGCATCAACATTAAATTCTCGGAACAGACGATCACGGATAATATCTAGATGCAACTCCCCCATTCCCGAAATAAGGGTCTGGCCGGTTTCTGGATTCGACGTTACCTTGAATGTTGGATCTTCTTCGGAAAGACTCTGAAGCCCGAGCGCTAGCTTTTCCTGATCGGCTTTCGACTTCGGCTCGATCGACATACTAATAACGGGCTCTGGGAAGGTCGGCGGTTCAAGGACACCATTAAAGGAACGATCACAAAGCGTATCCCCAGTTGCGATACCTTTGACACCGATAATTGCACAAATATCCCCTGAATAGGCCACCTCGATATCCTCGCGGGCATCGGCCTTCATGATCATTAAACGGCTAACACGTTCCGTCTTACGCGTTCTTGGATTATAAACCGTATCGCCTTTCTTTAGCTGACCACTGTAAACACGGCAGAACACGAGCTTCCCGACATAGGGGTCGCTCATGAGTTTAAACCCGAGCGCTGTCATTTTTGCGCTATCATCGGGACGGATATCGATTTCTCCGCCATCATCCGCGTAGGCTTTAGTCGGCGGCAAATCGAGGGGCGACGGCAGATAATCTACGACCGCATCGAGCAACATCTGGACTCCGCGCTTCTTAAAGGCACTCCCAGGAATGACACCCACAAAGTCGAGCAAAAGCGTTGCCTTACGAACCGCTAATCGAATTTCATCAGGTGTAATTTCTTCACCTCCGAGGTATTTTTCGGCAAGATGATCGTCGTAATCAGCTAATGCTTCTATGAGCGACTCACGATATTTCTCGGCTTGCTCCTTATACTCCTCCGGAATCTCAACCGTATGGAAGCGCTCACCGAGGACATCGGTCTTGTCATAAATAAAGGCCCGCTTCTCGACTAGATCAACGAGCCCATCAAAATTATCTTCTGCGCCAATGTTAAGATAAAGGGGATGTGCATTTTTACCGAGCTTTGTACGGATATCTTCGATCGCACCTAAAAAGTTCGCGCCTGTACGGTCCATCTTGTTAATGAACGCAATACGTGGGACGCGGTATTTATCCATTTGGCGCCAAACGGTCTCGGACTGTGGCTGTACGCCGGCAACTGCACAAAATACTCCAACGGCGCCATCTAAGACACGCAGCGAACGTTCTACCTCAGCGGTAAAATCAACGTGCCCTGGTGTATCAATTAAATTGATTTGGTGATTAATGCCCTTAAAAGGCCCAACACTCGTCCTCCATCCACAGCTAATGGCGGCGGAGGTAATCGTAATACCACGCTCACGCTCCTGCTCCATCCAGTCAGTCACAGCCGTTCCTTCATGGACTTCACCCATCTTATGAACAACACCGGCATAATACAAAATGCGCTCAGTAGTCGTTGTTTTTCCAGCATCAATGTGAGCCGCAATCCCGATATTACGCGTATACTCGAGCGGAGCCTTACGCGTCGACGCATTCGCTGAAGAAATTTTCTCGTTCGCCATTTCCCTAATCCCTTACCATACGAAGTGCGCAAATGCCCGGTTCGCTTGCGCCATCCGGTGCATCTCGGCCTTCTTTTTTACGACATTACCCGTATTATTATAGGCATCGACAATTTCTTGTCCAAGTGCTTCCCTCATCGCCTTCCCCTTACGGAATTTCGCCGACTCTACAAGCCAACGAAAGACAAGACTTTGCTGACGGACATACGGAACCTCGACCGGTACCTGGTAAGTCGCACCGCCAACACGACGACTCTTTACCTCAACCTTCGGCCGGGCATTTTCTAAAACACCGAGTAAAATTTCAATCGGATCTCCCTTGGCAAGCTCCTCACTAGCATGCTCTAAAGCACCATAGACAATCGAACACGCAAGTGAACGTTTTCCACGCTCCATGACAATATTTACGAGCTGCCCGATGAGTGAACTATTAAACCGGGGGTCCTTCGCAAATTCCCGCTTCTCTGCTCTACGACGTCGCGACATAATTCTTTTCTATTTCTTTGCCTCTTTCGGCCGTTTTACCCCGTACTTCGAACGACTCCGACGCCGTTTCTCAACACCCGAACAATCGAGCGCACCGCGTACAATGTGATACCGTACACCCGGAAGGTCCTTCACACGCCCACCTCGTACCAGTACAATGCTGTGTTCTTGAAGACTATGCCCTTCGTCGGGAATGTATGCAATGACTTCAAAACCACTGGTTAACCGGACTTTCGCAACTTTACGAATCGCTGAATTCGGCTTCTTAGGCGTACGGGTCATCACCTGAATACAGACTCCCCGCCGAAATGGATTTTTACGTAACGCCGGCGCCTTCGATTTTCCACGGACGTTTACACGCGGCGACTTAACTAACTGATTAATGGTAGGCATTCAAAAACAACGTTCAGTTTCTCGTCAAACTACAAGTCACGGACCCTAAATCAAGTTTTTATTTAAAAATTCTATTAACCACTGATTTTTTACTTCCTTACCGGGAAATCTCGATAACGTTCTCCGAATCCATAATGCTCAATCACGTAATCTAGATCTTTATCGCCCCGACCACTTAGGTTAACCAGAATCGATCCATGATCCATATCTTTGACACGACGCATCGCATAAGCAACTGCATGTGCGCTTTCGAGTGCGGGAATAATTCCCTCATAGCGTGATAATTTAAAGAACGCATCGACCGCCTCTTCATCGCTCACCGTATCATATTGCACCCGTCCGATATCGCGTAAAAAGGCGTGCTCGGGACCAACGGATGGATAATCGAGACCACTTGCAATGGAATACACCGGTGCCGGATCGCCCTTGGGATCTTTGAGCATAATACTATTAAATCCATGCATCACACCTTCCGAACCGTAACGCATCGACGCCGCATGATCCCCCATCTGCTCACCACGCCCCAACGGCTCAACGCCAACAATTTCAACAGGATCTCCTAAAAAGGCCTCAAACATCCCAATCGAATTACTCCCTCCGCCTACACAGGCTACGACGACATCCGGCAATGTCCCGGTCATCTCTAAAAACTGCTCCCGAGCTTCCACCCCAACAACCCGCTGAAAATCGCGCACGATCATCGGGAACGGATGCGGCCCCACGGCCGAACCGATACAATAAATCGTATCCCGATAGTTTTGAAGATAATCCTCAAATGCCGCATCGACTGCCTCTTTTAGCGTTTTAAGTCCTGCCGTCACCGGAACAACCTCCGCGCCTAGAACCTTCATGCGAGCAACATTCGGCGCCTGCTTTTCGATATCGACCTCCCCCATGTAGATCGTACACTCTAAACCAAAGAACGCTGCTGCTGTCGCCATGGCCACCCCATGCTGTCCGGCACCTGTCTCCGCAATAACACGTTTTTTGCCTAAAAATTTCGCCAACAAACCTTCACCGATACAGTGATTCAACTTGTGCGCCCCAGTATGGTTAAGGTCCTCTCTCTTGAGATAAATCTGTCCCAATCCGAGCTTCTTCGACAACCGCTCGCAATGATAAACCGGTGTCGGCCGACCCTGAAACTCTTTCTGAATCCGACGCAACTCACTGATAAACTGTGACGATTGACTGACTGTCCAATAAGCCTTAGCGATATCCTGAAATGCCGGTACCAACTCTGGGGGCAGATAAGCGCCCCCGTAATTGCCAAACCGGCCTTCCGCATCTGGATAATCTTTAAGATAACGTGAAAAATCCATCATCCACTCTTCTTTTACACTGAATACCGGAACATCAATACGTCGACATCACCACTTCCATGGTATCAATCGCACTGATCTCAGGTGCTTCTGCCTCAGGCGTCTCGGCAAGTTCCACAGGCTGCACTTTGAGACGCCGATACGTTGGCAAACCACTTCCTGCCGGGATCAAATGCCCCATAATGACATTTTCTTTAAACCCACGTAGCTCATCGACCTTTCCCAAGGTTGCCGCATCCGTCAAAACACGTGTCGTCTCCTGGAAGGAAGCCGCCGAAATAAAGCTCTCAGTCTCTAACGAAGATTTCGTAATCCCCAACAAGACCGGTTCTGCATCAGCCGCCTTCCCGCCGGCCTCGATAATCTCCCGGTTTTTAGCGTAAAACTCATCTTTTTCGATCTGCTCACCCCAGAAGAAATCTGAATCCCCAGGATCCGTTACGCGGACCTTTCGCAGCATCCGTGCGACCACTAGCTCGATGTGTTTATCGTTAATTGTCACGCCCTGCATCCGATAGACCTTCTGAACTTCAGAAATCAGGTACTCCTGAACCGCCGAAGCTCCCAAGATATTGAGAATCTCATGTGGATCGGCCGCGCCTTCCGTTAGGTTCTGCCCACGATTGACGAAATCACCTTCATGGACCACAAGATTTGTCCCATGAGGGATGAGATGTTCCTCACGATGCCCCGTTTCCGTATCGGTTACCCAAACGCGCTTCTTATTGCGGATCATTCCGCCAAACGAAACAACACCATCGATCTTTGCCATCTCCGCCGCTTCCTTCGGTCGACGTGCCTCAAACAGCTCCGCTACCCGCGGCAGACCACCGGTAATATCCTGCGTCTTAGAGGCCGATCTCGGCGTTTTTGCCAACAGCGATCCTCCAAGGATCTGATTACCTTCTTCAACCAGAACCTGCGCCCCCGTCGGAATCTGATAAGCTGCGGTTACTTTGCCCTCATCGTCGACAATCTCAATGGTCGGTACAAGCTCTTCCTTGTGTTCAATGACCACCGTCGTAATACGCCCGCTGGCCTCATCGATATCACGCTTCACCGTAATGCCAGAGATGATATCCTTAAATTGGATACGCCCGGAAAACTCCGCGATGATCGGCACATTATGTGGATCCCAAGCCGCAATAAGATCGTCTTTCTTGACGCTCGCACCATCTTCTTGCAATAGAACGGTTCCGGGAACAATTCCGTAACTTTCGATCTCCTGTCCCCGCTGATCCGATAAAATCAACCGCCCCGTTCGGTTGAGCACAATACTCGCACCCTCAGCTGTTCGAACAAGCTTCAATCCTTCTTGATGGAGAACACCATCCGCCTTGGCACGATGCTCTGGAGCTTTGAGGAATTTGTTCGCAACACCACCGACGTGGAAGGTCCGAAGCGTTAGCTGCGTTCCTGGCTCCCCAATCGATTGAGCAGCGATAATTCCGACAGCCGATCCCGGGGCCACCATCTGATTCGTCGCTGGATCGATTCCATATGCCACTGCAGGAATACCGTTATTATTCATCCCGGTTAACGGCGACAGAACTTTAACGCGTTCAATCCCCACTTCTTCGATCTTTTGGGCAATCGCCGGTGTAATGAGCTCCCCGCTGCAAACAAACTTTTCCTCTGGATTTGTCGGATTGGTGACATCCTCGGCCGCACAGCGTCCTGCAATGCGCTCCTGCAAGCTCACGACTTCGGAATCGCCATCCATGATCGCTTGTTTCCAGATTCCGTTCCGATTGCCGTCATCCTCACACTCCACGATACAATCCATTGCGACATCACAAAGCTTACGCGTCATATACCCTGCGTCAGCCGTCTTAAGTGCGGTATCTGCAAGTCCCTTACGTGCACCGTGTGTTGAAATAAAGTACTCTAGGACCGATAGCCCCTCGCGGAATGACGATACAATCGGTCGCTCGATGATTTCGCCGGATGGTGTTGCCATTAGACCACGCATACCACAGAGCTGACGGACCTGCTGCCGGTTACCGCGGGCACCAGAATCCATCATCAAGTAAACCGGATTGATATAATCGCGACCCTCGTTCTTCATCAGGCGATCGAAGACGACCTGCGCAACTTCATCGGTCGCATTGGTCCAGATATCGACAATTTTGTTATGTCGTTCACCTGTAGTGATGATACCTTTCTTAAACTGGCGATCGACTTCGTCGACTTTTTGCCGTGCATCAGCAATAATCTCGTCCTTTTCGGACGGAACGATCATATCGTCGACACCAATGGAAAGCCCCGCTTTCATAGCCGTGTAAAACCCGAGGTTTTTGAGCCGGTCGAGCATCGCTACGGCCTCTTTTTGCCCCGCGACCTTGTAAGTTCCCATGATCAGATCTCCAAGTTTACCCTTCCCAACAGAAGCATTGATAAAGCCTAAATCTTTCGGGAAAATCTGATTAAAGATCACACGACCAACGGTCGTTTTAAGGAGTCGATCCTTGCGATTTCCATAGAGTGTCTCGCGGTCATAATCGGGGTTCTCGATATAGATCCAATCGTGCTTTGTGACCGCGCCTTGGGCTTCGGCCATAAGGACTTCCTCGACACTTCCCATAATCGGTATGCGCTTGGAATCATCGTGACGAGGCTCGTAGGTGAGATAGTAGACGCCCAAGATAATATCTTGCGAAGGCGTCAAAATTGGCTTCCCGCTTGACGGCGAAAACATGTTATGCGTCGCCATCATCAGAAGTTTACACTCCATGACAGCTTCGATAGATAACGGTACGTCGCCCGCCATCTGGTCCCCCTCGACCTCTACGTTAAATGGTGTACAGACGAGTGGATGTAGGCGGATTGCTTCTCCTTCGATAAGGATTGGTTCAAAGGCCTGGATCGAAAGGCGGTGTAACGTCGGCGCACGGTTCAGGAGAATCGGGTGTTCACGCGTTACCTCTTCTAAAATATCCCATACTTCGGGGTCTTGGCGCTCGATCATTTTTCGTGCACTCCGAACGGTATGGACGAAACCTAGCTCCTTGAGACGTCGAATAATAAATGGCTCAAACAGTACGAGAGCCATCTTTTTCGGAAGACCACATTGGTGTAGTTTTAATTCGGGGCCGATAACAATGACCGAACGGCCGCTATAGTCGACGCGCTTTCCCAATAGATTTTGGCGGAACCGTCCTTGTTTTCCTTTTAGCATATCGCCCAGCGACTTTAAGGGACGATTGCCCGCACCGAGGACGGATTTTCCATGACGTCCATTATCAAAGAGTGCATCGACCGCTTCCTGGAGCATCCGCATCTCATTATGGATAATGAC
>CAMWJR010000044.1 GCA_947174645.1 uncultured Verrucomicrobiota bacterium
AGGCACCTGTTATAAAACCGTACGAGCAGCCAACGACTTCCCTTGAAAAACAATGGGATACCATGCATTCTAGAGAAGTTTCCGAATCGATCCACAATGAGGGTCAAAAACTTCTTGAAAAAGCAGCCCAGATGTCATCAGAAGAAGGACGTAAACTGCGATTAAATTGGGATCACTTTATTATTAAATTACAACAAGGTAAGTCGCTTTCTAAAAAAGAAGCTAAATCTCAGCTCAATCAATTGCCCAATATTTTCATTGCTAAAGTCCAGCCGTTAGAACTCCCAAACACTGACGATTTTATCGCTCAGATTGGGAAAATGAAGCAAGATTTTGATGGATTGATCGCGTTTTTACACAGTAAGGCATACAAAGCTTCATCGCGGACAAAAATACTGACAATCGACAGTTTTTTAACGATGAAGATTGGAGGATTGGAGGAAGAAATCCATCCCACGGCAAATGTTGGCAACGCTCAAACAGCACCAACGCTCTTCGTTTCAATCGATCGAGAAAGTAATCGTCCACTTTATCACTTAGCTCGTCCGGCGCCACTGATCAGAAATTTGTGCCTACGGGGTGGCGGCGGCAAAGGCCAAGGTTACGTTAAAATGATCGATGTCCTACGAAAGAAGGGATTGCTGGATTCTTTGGAACATGTCGCTGGTACCTCTGCAGGTGGAATTGCGGCGGCCGCCTTGGCATTCGGTATCGAAGATTTAGACCAATTTTGTAGCGAAATTCAGGCGAGTGTTATGTCAAAACGCAGTAAGGCAGCACTCAAAGCGATGCCGTTTTTAAAAAGCAAGTTCCATGGGATCGGTATTTTAGGCTCTGCTGCGGGTGTCATATCTGCGATTGATCGCATTATTATTGACCGCGTCCAGGAGTTCTTGAATCGCGATGAAATTAAAACTCTTGTTCCTCAAATGGTCTCTGGTGAGGAGTTGAAGCGTCTCGAAAGACTGCGTACCCGGAAAACTACAGCGCATAGCGAGGAAGATTTCATGACTTTTGCAGACCATGCGCTCCTACGCAGAGTTGCGACTGCTGCTGGATTGAAAAATAAGTTTCTTGATTTGACGCTGGCGTTTTGGAATGCCACAAGGCAAAAAGAAGAATTTTTTAACGCCAAAACATATCCCGGTATCCCTATCCCTTATGGTGTACGGGCGACAATGGCGTTACCAGGGGCATTTCAGTGTATAACTCTTGTTTTAGATGGTCAAAAATGTAAGATTCAAGATGGAGCCATTGGATCCAACTCGCCAACAGAAGTTTTTTTCGCAGAAAAGCCCGGTGACCACGCGACGGAAATGGAAAAATTAGCGTATCAAAAGATTCAGAGTGAAACCTTAACCTGTATTTTTGACGAACAAGGTGGTGGTTTTTCGGCAGAGAGTTCACGCTATAACTATGGTGAAGGCAAGGGAACCAGTTTCTTCTTGAAACTTTTAGGTACGGTTAAATCGGCGCGTCAGGTGAAAAAACTACGTGATGACGAAAACAAAAAATTAGATTTGGTTGGGAACGTGATCGTTGTTCCTCATGGCGATTTGGGAGTACTGAATATGAACCCGACTTCAAAACAAAAGGCTGCGGCCGATATGATGTCTGAGCTTGCAGCCAACGCCTGGTGTGCAAATCGCGCTCGAGAACGTGCTGATATTTCTTCCTTTTCTTTGGAATCCTTAATCCGGGAAATGCCTTGGCATGAGCGAGAACAAGTGGACGATGCGAGCTGGCGTGAAGTTTTGAGGGCGTTTATCTTTATCCGACGAACCATACTATCGTCGATCGCGGAGGAATTGCGCAGCGGAAGTATACCACGAGAAGAACTACGTGGCACAATCGACCGACTGCAGGAAAATGCGTCGGGGCCCTTGCGGGACGATCAACAAACATTCCTAGATGGAATGTATTCCTTCGAACTCTGGGAATTACTGACTATCAAAGGACGCCAGATTTTTTGCGAAGAGCTGAAAAAAGGCTTTAATTTATCATAACCAAGGTAGCCTAATCAAACTATGTGCCCTCGATTCATTACTCAAAATGAATCCAATATTTGTCCCACGACCTGGGTACCTGACCGGGGACTCGAACCCCGAACCAATTGATTAAGAGTCAACTGCTCTGCCAATTGAGCTAGTCAGGCAACGAAGCCGCACTATTCATTTCCGCTACGTATTGACAAGCTTTTTTTGCGGAATGCTGTGCTAGTGATAGGCTTTGATCTCGTACTTTTGGAGCTCTTTCAAGAACGCCTCACTCTCCCTTGCCCACTTTTTACGGAAATAGTCGATATCAATGGACTCACCATTGAAAATTTTCGCGACGAATTCCGCGTCACCAGCGTGCTTGCAAAAGAGCATCTTTTTTTGTTGTTGTACCTTAGGATCGTCAGAGAGCCGATCCCATTTGGCTTTGCGTAATTCCTTCTGATATATTAGCGGAAGTTTCTTGAGGTCGTGAGCTTTCGCTGTCGCGATAACATCGATGTTTTTCGGTGTACGCAATTCCTGTTTTTTGAGAAAATCATCCCAATCGCGATCGGGGACGATTTCCTGCATTTCGGACAAGAGCACAAGACTCAGAAGGGCGGGGACAGTCGATTTGAAGTCCGTAACTTCAACACGTATGCAGTTTTTCGATACCCCCTTGTCATTAATTGTAACAATATCGAGTCGACACCCTTTGAGCGCGTCCGGGTAGCGCTTGATCGCGCTTAGTAGACTGTTGGCATCGCGATAAGGCGAATAGATGTACTTAAAGGATTGCTTGGGGTCCTGCGGGTTGGTGAGAAAGTAGAGACAGCCCAAAGTATCCTGATTTACAAGCGTCGAAAGCGAGGTAATCGCATATTCGAAAATCGATGCAACATTGGGAATGTTTGGCGAAAGTGATAGCGACGAATTTTTTTGATAACAACCCAAATCTAAAAATGTATCACATCGACGGTAATTTTTGCACTCTACGATTTTGAGATCGCCCTTTTTAAGCGTTGCGGCATCACAGTGCACCGTGTGGAGGCAATTGGGCTTTGTGCAGGTTTTACAGGGAATATTGATCGTTTGACCGCGCTTGTGGATAAAATTCAAAAATTCTCCGAGGGTTAAAGGGTAAAAGAGTGGCATTCCTGAAATCGGCCCAAGAAAGCTGACATAATCACCTGCTATACTAGGACCACCAAGGTAATTCCCAAGTGGATTAGGGCGATCGAGAACAAGAACGGGAATGCGATTATTGAAACATGTACCCATAACGTAGAGCGCGGACGCGTAGTAGGTATAGTAACGCATGCCAAAGCCCTGCAGGTCAATTACCATGACGTCGAGCCCCTTGAGCCATGCATCTTCGGGAGTCCGTCGACCGGTTTGATCACTGTGGGTGCAGTAGGTGGGAATTTTTTTATCTTTTAAATGCGCAAGTGTTTGAGAGGGGAGCATACCATCATGCTCGGGGAAGAAAACTGCCTTGAGGGTAAACTCTTTGCTGTCTGCAAAAATAATTGCTGTCGAGTTTCCTTGATTATCGACACCCGAGACATTAGTCAGTAGGCCGACGTTTTTATGGCGAATCTGAGAAAATTTCTCCCCCTTTAAAACATCAATTCCAAAGAGCGCTTTCTTTTTAGCAGCGATTACAGGTACCTTATTTGTATTGGGAGAAACGGCTGCCATTGTCACTTGAGATGGCGTCGTCTTTGCTGTGAACATTGCTGTTGAAGCTACCAAGCCCTGAGAGTATATAGCAGTCGAGATCAGGGAACAGAGGGCAAGTTTTTTTAGAACTAGACTATTGTTATTCATAGAGGTAGAAGGGTTTAGTTTTTTCGACAAAAGCAGCGGTCGATTTTTTCCATTTTTCCTCGAAATATTGGATTTGGATCCGTTCCATCTGTACGAGTTTTTGTAATAGTTCGTTGTCACCAATATGTGTGCCAAAAGTACGCAAACTGTCTTCGTTGTAGAAGTAAAATTTGGTGTGACGTTGCGCAAGTGCGATCATGACGAGCCCTAAAAATCCAGGTACCGTTCTACGGATGTTTGTGACCTTTATTTCAACAAGATTGGGATTTTTTCGGGAAACTTCGAGCGAAAATCCTGACGAAGGACGTCCTTTGAGTATGTCACTCACGTATTGAACGATGTTTTGCGGAACCGTATATCGAGAGGAAAACTCATGGAAAGGAAGATTTTGGCCCCAATCGGGCTCTGACTTAAGGAAATTACAACAATCGAGCTCAAAGTTTGAAGTAAGAAGAAACATGGGCGCCGTGACAGCGTACTCGTGGGCGGATTGAAGATTCGGAATATTGGGAGAGGTTTGGACCCATTTGAGGCCCGTGTTTTCCCAAATCATATCGCGTGTCCATCCCTCCATCGGAATAATCGTTAGTTTTCCACTACGAAGCGTTTCTGCTGAGACGGAAAGTCCGGAATGAATAACCCCGGTTACAATCTGTTGATGCGCGGTAATTCCTTCGGGAATTTCCTTGCAATAGCGTGCAAGTTCACCGATGGTCATACCATGAAACAGCGGCATTCCTGGGATTGGGCCCCAAATCGAGGTGTTTTCGGGATCCATGGGCGCCCCGCCAACGTAGTGGCCTCCTAGCGGATTTGGGCGGTCCAGAACAATAACTTCGATATTGTTCTCAAAGCATGCCGCCATGACGTAGATCATGAATGCCCAATAGTTGTAAAAACGCGTCCCGATCCCCTGCAGATCAACAACGACTGCATCAAGCCCTTGTAACCATTTGTCTTTAGGGCGTGAATTTGAGGCGTAGACCGAATAAATAGGGATATCATCGACCTCGTCATCGAAAAAGGTTTCGAGCGACATAAAGTTACCTTTAAGCCCATGAACTGGGGCAAATATCGCCTTTAAATTGACCCCTGGAGCATTTTTTAAAACTTTCCAGGTTTGTACTCCTTTAGAATCGATACCCGCATTGTTGGTCAAAATCCCGATATTTTTCTGCTGTAGAATATCAAAATTGCGCTCCTCAAGAACATCAATCCCAAGCTTGACGCAAGGGATAATTTGACGTTTCGGATGGTAGATGGACAACAAAACAATACCGACTATTAACAGAGCTAACTTAAACCAAAATTTCATGACACTGATGCACTAAAATTCTCATGAGGTCGCCGATCAAATAAAGCGAACCCGTCACGACCAACGTCTCCTCCGGTAGAGTCTCTATGAATTGTGCAATGTTTTCAAGCCTAATGTTGCCCACACGGTGAGGGACAATACTGGAAGGACAACAACCGTAAAGCTCTGTCGCATCCAGGGAATGTAGGGTTGGGTGGACATAAAATGTACTCTGGGTGAAATAGATTTTTTTACAAATTGGTGATAATATCGCGAGCATTTTTTGTGCACGCTGAACGGTATTGGATCCGAAAATCAAGGTAGGAGGTTGTGGAAGGTTTTGTATCTCGCGGGCAACAGCGTAGGCACCCTCTTCATTGTGAGCACCGTCGAAAATGACAGTTTTGCCCTGGTAGACGATTTTTTGCCAGCGTCCGGGCCAACGAAATTGTTGAATACCTTCCAAAATCTTCGCATTCGGAATGGGTAAAATCCCTTTATTATTCAGTAACTCCGCAGCGGTTTGTGCCGTCGATGCGTTGTAATTTTGGTAATCCGCTGTCGTTGTATCGAAGGGGTGATTTCTTTGAGAAGAATGGAGTTCTGCACCTTGTGCTTGCGCAACATCCTGGATTGTTTCGATTACTTCGCCTTGAATGCCGTAACCTGTAACAACAAGTCCATGGGGCCTGATGATCCCGGCCTTTTCACGAGCAATTGCGGGGAGAGTGTGCCCGAGCGTTTCCTCGTGATCAAAAGCAACCGTCGTGATTACCGAGCAGGACGTGTTTTTAAGGGCGTTGGTAGCGTCGAGGCGCCCGCCAAGACCTACTTCGATAACAGCGACATCGACTTTCTTTTCGAGAAAATAACGTAGAGCGATTGCCGTCATGTATTCGAAAAATGTGATGACGTCTTCAGGTGTCTCCTGTTTTAGGTTTTCTGCTATCGCATGAACGATCTGGAATGTTTGAACAAAATTTTCTTTGGATATGAGATGTCCATCGATTTGGATGCGTTCTAACAGTGAGATAAGGTGCGGAGAGGTGAGGAGTCCCGTTTTGTACCCACCGTGGCGGTAGATGGATTCCAGCATTGCTGATGTCGATCCTTTCCCGTTAGTTCCCGCAATATGAATAACTTTGTAGGGCGGTTGGCGTATTTCGAGCCGTTCGAAAAGTTTTATAACGCGATCGAGTTTCCATTTTCCGCCACGCGAATTGGGACGGTGATATAGGAAGTGCAAAATATCTTCGAAATCGCTGATTTCCACGTTTTTAGCGATACATGGAACGCAGGAGTAGGGCAAGTCTCGATTTCATCTCCAGGCGTGGTACGATTTGATCGATGAGGCCGTGCTTCAGTAAAAATTCAGCCGTTTGAAAGCCTTTGGGGAGTTTTTGTCGCGTGGTCTCCTCGATAACACGCGGCCCTGCGAATCCAATCAGCGCACCTGGTTCGGCAATGATTACGTCCCCCAAGGATGCGAAACTCGCCATAACGCCCGCCATTGTTGGGTTAGTCAACACAGAAATAAATGGTAACTTGGCTTCTGCGAGCTTAGCGAGGGCGAGGGAAGTTTTGGCCATTTGCATGAGGCTAACAATGCCCTCAAACATACGGGCACCTCCCGAAGTCGAAACAATGACGACGGGAATTTTTTTCTTAATGGCGAGCTCGATTACTCGTGTTATTTTTTCACCAACGACAGACCCCATACTGCCGCCCATAAAGTTAAAGTCCATAACCGCGAGCCCTAATGGAATTCCATGAATTGTCGCTGTCCCCGTAACAACCGCATCGTTGAGTCCACTTTTGCCTTGAGCGCTCAAAAGTTTGTCAGTATAGGAAATAGTGTTATTAAAGCCTAAAAACGGCGTCGATGATAGCGTCGCGTTAGTTTCGTTAAATGAGCCAGCATCTGCGAGCAGGCGAATGCGCTCACGCGCTGAAAGTGGGAAATGATATCCACTCTTGGGAATGACCATCCAATTATTTGCAAGTTCCTTGGAATAAACCATCTCACCTGAAATCGGGCACTTAATCCATACATCCTTAGGAATGTCGTTGCGTTTCGTATGATTAGCGTTTTCCGGCGACTTCGGTTTATGAAAAAACGGCATAGCGCCAACATAGTTAAGCGCCTGTTAAGTCAAGTTCAAGGCAGGCATTTGAGGTGTGTGTCTGTATG
>CAMWJR010000045.1 GCA_947174645.1 uncultured Verrucomicrobiota bacterium
GATGTGGTGATCGAGCGTGGACGGAATGACTTGTTTGTAATTCGGATAGTTTCCTTCGACGATTTTAGAGACAACGTAAATGGAGTCCGTAATACTGCCCTCGCCGGCAACATCAAAGAGAAATGCAATCTGTTTATCTGTCATCATAATTTGGGCATTTTCCCCTATGCCCAACGTACGCTCGAGCTCAATAACGGTTTTTGCTGGTACAATGACACTACGTTGAAGAGGACATCCTGGGACGTCATTCGCAATCATCGCGAGACGTCGCCCATCGGTCGCGATAAAATGGAGCTTTTCATCTTCTACGAGCCAGTACATGCCGTTGAGGAGATAACGATTCTCATCCCGTGATTGCGCGTACGAAATGCTCTTGAGCATTTTTGAAAACTGCATCTGCTGGAGCGTTACCTTTTGCTCCACTTCAAGTTGCGGTAGGCGGGGAAAATCATCTGCGGGGAGTCCTAGAATCCGGAAACGTGAGCCACCACCGGAGATGTGGACCTGTTCATTGTCTTCAGCATTAAATGTAACTGTTTTGGCAGCAAGTGCCTTGATAATCGAAGCGAGTTTTTTAACGGGTAGTGTCGTACTCCCAGGTTCGGAAACGTCTGCCTTCACGAGACAGCGCATCCCAATGTCGAGATTCGTCGTCGAGAGAACTAAACGCTCTGGTGTCGCTTCGAGTAAAACATTGGACAAAATGGGCATCGTTAGCCGCGTACCCACGACATTCATCACCTGTTGTAAGCCCGCTATGAGCGCTTCCTTCTCGATCGAAAATTTCATCGCCCCATCACCGTAGGCCTCCTGCTGCAAATGACAAGCCCTATCCCGTCGGGGTCGATTTTATCGTTGGCAGATGCATTTTGCCGTTTATCCTCACCGCTGGACCGATCATGCGCCTTGGAAGATATTTAGCGAAAAATCGAATTATCGAGCTGAGAAGCCACGAGTTTAAGGACGCCCTCGTCGAGCTTTTATCGACTTGCGCGATCGCCAAGAACGCTGAGGAACAAGACTCGATTGTTAACGAGATTCTCGAACGTGAACAAACGATTACGTCGTATCTGGGCAATGGGGTCGCCCTTCCTTATATCCGACGTCCAATTAATAAGCCCTATATTTTCGCGATTGGGCGCTGTAAGAATGGTCTTAACTTTGCGAATTCCGGTGAACATAAGGATACGCGGATCATCTTTTTGATGATTATTTCGACCGAAAACGAAGAATCTTATCTCACCGTACTCGCGGCAATTGCCCGTATTTTTCAAAGCCAAGAAAATATTCATCAGATTCTCGCGAACCAATCTATTGGCTCCTTCCGCGGTCATATTCGGAATCTCTTTGGTGCGTGTAAATCGATTACCAATCAGAGTAAAAACCATCAGAATCAACTGATGCTCCGGGAAGCACAAAAAATTGTGAAGGCGACGAAGTGTAGTACGGTACTTATTTTTGGGGATATTTTAACGAGTTCGTTCGAGATTGAAGCGCCAACCAGTAATGCTAAACTCGTCCTCGTCACCCATAAAACGGATAGTCTTGCCGCTTCGGAAAATAATTTTGATGACGTTATTTACGTCCATCCCTTTTCGAATTACCGTCTTTCTCAAGCCCGTAGTGCGATTATTATCGGTTTAACACGCGGTATTATTAGTCATAAAGATAAGGTCTGTTGCTTTTCCGGTCTCCCCCAAAGCGATATCTTTGATACCATTTCGATTATTGATGTCGCTAAGGAGTTTGGGAATTCGTTCTTTAATAACGAAGATCTTTTATCGGAAGGTATTCATCCGGAAGCACTTGAGCGGTTATTGGCGATTGCCGCGGACATCTCGGTCGAAGGTCGCGAAGGAAAGCCTGTGGGTTGTCTCTTTGTGATTGGGGACATTACCAAAATTAAGCCCTTTACCAAACCCCTCGTTCTGAATCCATTCTACGGCTACAAGGAAGAAGACCGTAATATTTTAAACCCCTTTATGGCGGAAACTATTAAGGAGTTTTCCTCGATTGATGGCGCGTTTATCGTCCGAGGTGACGGTGTCATCGAGTCCGCAGGGTCACTGATTCAGGCATCCAGTGAACATGCGATCCAAATGCCCAGCGGGTTCGGAACTCGTCATGCCGCCGGAGCGGTTATTTCAGCCGTTGCAGACTGTATCGCAATCGCCGTTTCGGAAAGTACGCATCAGGTAACATTATTTAAAGATGGTAAAATGATGCTCTTCTCCGATCAAAGTTTTTCATCCTCAACCATCTAAAAGACTTTTGCTCTCATCTAGGAAGGGTATATTGAAAAAATGCAGATTCTCATTAAAAAGAATGAAGCATTGTCGGTACGGCGATTTTTAGATATGGGCCGTGCCTCGTTACAACTTGCGCTCGTCGCAGGTGAGTCGGGTCTCGATACCCACGCAATTACCGATAATGCCGTTAACCGTCCTGGTCTCGCATTGACCGGATATTTTAAGCGTTTCGCTTCGAAGCGTGTCCAATATCTCGGGTTCTGCGAGCTCTCTTACCTGCTCGATCTCGATCCAGAAGCACAACTCCATGCGATCGATGGCATTGATGAAGTCGGTATTCCGTGTTTCGTCGTTACCGACCGTATTCCCATACCGAATGCGGTTGTAGCGCACTGTAACCAACGGAGCCTACCCCTTCTATCGACACATCTTACGTCGGCGGAATTCGTTGAACGTGCAACAATCGCACTCGACGAGTACTTCGCACCCAATACCGTTCTCTCTGGAACGCTCGTAGAAGTCAATGGCATCGGCGTACTCATCCAGGGATTACCGGCTGTAAATAAAAGTGTTTCGACGATTGTACTTATCGAGCACGGCCATACGCTGATTGCCGACGAAGTCGTTTGTGTCTCCCGTAGCCACGACGGTCTTCTCATCGGTAGCGGTAAAGATCTTGCACGCGGATTTATGGAGTTCCGCGGCATTGGTCTCCTAAAAGTCTCCGAACACTTCGGGGCGCATGCGGTTCGCGCCAAAGGTCCGGTCGATCTCATCGTACGGTTCCTAGACGTCTTACCGAATGCGGAAAAAACGGGTCTTGAAGCACCCTCCGAAGATACGCTCCTCGATTGTACCCTACCGCTCATCCAGCTCCCCGTCTGCTCTGGGAACGATGCCTGTCGGCTTGTCGAGATTGCGGCAACGCTCCATCTCCTACGAAAGCGCGGCCATAATCCGGCAGAAGAACTCGCCCAACGGCTTCTACAACAGATGGAAACCTCGGCTTAGTCTGAGGTCTGGTTGAGTTTATTTTGAATCTGCATACGCTCAACCTAGCCACTTTGGCGACTTTCCATGAACAAGTCGAGACCGAATATGGGGACTTCGCATTGACGGTTCCCCGAAAAAAAGTACGCTCACGCCATGGATGCATGGCAATATTTTTGTGACCATCACTTCACCTACCGCTCCGTC
Organism: uncultured Verrucomicrobiota bacterium; assembly: GCA_947174645.1. Taxonomy (GTDB): domain Bacteria; phylum Verrucomicrobiota; class Verrucomicrobiia; order Opitutales; family LL51; genus LL51. Next base: position 3,447 of record CAMWJR010000045.1, read on the forward strand.
GGCCTAAGTCTCGACGTCAGTAAGCTCGCGCACTTCGACGAAACGTCAAAAAAAATCGATCGCGAATCGGTTTTTAAAGAGATGAGCTTTTTAGAAAGTGGCGGCATCGCCAATCCCGATGAAAACCGTATGGTCGGCCACTACTGGTTGCGCAATCCCGCGATTGCCCCAACGCCCGAACTTAAAAACGCCATCACCGAAGTTTGGGATTCCATCGATCGCTTCGTCTACGCCATTCACTCCGGGGATATTACCGGCGAAACACATGCCTTTAAAAATCTCCTCTGCATTGGGATCGGCGGATCCGCCCTCGGCCCCCAACTCGCCTGCGCGGCACTTTCTCCCCAAAAGCCCAAGCTCGCGGTCTATTTTCTCGACAACACCGACCCAGAGGGCATCGATACCGTGCTTGCTCAACTCGAAGGCCAACTCGACGCCACACTCGTCATCGTCACCTCGAAATCCGGTGGCACTCCTGAAACGCGTAACGGAATGCTTGAAGTTGCCCATGCTTACCAAAACGCAGGACTTTCCTTTGCTCGGCACGCTGTCGCCATTACCTGTACAGACAGCAAACTCGACCAACAAGCGCGAAAAGAAGGCTGGCTGAAACGCTTCCCCATGTGGGACTGGGTCGGTGGCCGGACCAGTATTGCCTCTGTCGTCGGTCTTTTACCGATGGCTCTCTGCGGTATCAATTACAAAACCTTTCTGAACGGCATGCGCGATATGGACTCGCTCACACGCCGCCACGAACCGAACAACCCGGCACTCCTCCTAGCGACAGCTTGGTACACCGCAACCGACGGAAAAGGTACGAAAGATATGGTGATCCTTCCCTATAAAGACCGCCTATCGTTATTCTCTCGATTTCTCCAGCAACTCATCATGGAGTCGCTTGGCAAAAAGCTCGATCGGGACAACCAGCCAGTATATCAAGGAATCACCGTTTACGGCAACAAGGGCTCGACGGACCAACATGCCTACGTCCAGCAGCTCCGTGATGGGCTTTCGAACTTTTTCGTTACCTTCATCGAAGTCCTCACAGACCGCGATAACGAATCGGTCATGATCGACGATCATACGACGACGGGCGACTATCTCGAGGGCTTTTTCCTAGGGACACGCCAAGCACTCCACGAAGCCGATCGCTCCTCCGTAACACTCACCATTGATCGCATCGACACCTATCATCTCGGCGTCCTAATTGCACTCTACGAACGGACGGTCAGCTTTTACGCCACTATGGTTCACATCAATGCCTATCATCAACCCGGTGTTGAAGCCGGAAAGAAGGCTGCCAATACGATCTTACAGCTCCAAGCAACAGCGCTCGAACACCTCAAATCCCACCCACAACCGCAGACGGTTCTGGAGATCGCGGCATCGATTCGAACACAAGACTTTGAAACACTATTCAAACTCCTCGAGCATCTATCGACCAATAGACGGCTTCAACGCACTGAAGCAGACGATCCGCATCAAAATCGCTATCTCTGGCGTTGACATTTTCCCCGACAGATTAAGGTCGCAGAGACGAAGGAGGTGAGAAGCGATGTCCGTTGAAGTTACTTTACGCAAGGGCGAGACCGTCGACAAGGCATTGCGGCGGCTGAAGAAGAAGCTCGACCGCGAATCCGTCTTAAAAGACGTACGGGCGAAACGCTACTTTGAGAAGCCATGTGAAAAGCGTCGCCGGATCAAGAAGGCTGCGGTCTTTAACAACATGTTGCGCGTACGCTACGAGAACATGTAGGCTTTTTAGTTTGTTTTAGGTATAGAAAGGGGGCTTCGGCCCTCTCTTTGTTTCGACTACTCTAATAGCTTACTCATGAAAGATACCAATATGCGCTCGTTTACCGCGGTATGCGCTTCAAAGCCTCTTGACAAAACCCACGCCTAATAAAATGGTTTTTGAATCCTGAATTAGGGAATACACGCATGAAGAAACACGTTTATCTACTTTCACTGGCAATATGTCTTGGTTGTCCAATTTTCGCCATTGCAGCAGGCCCTTACGATGATCTAAGACCGCAATTAGTGCAAATTTACGGCAATATTCCGGAGGTAGATCAATTTATCGAGCTCGCCAACAAACATTGGAAATTCATCCGAAAGTGGCATATTAAAATGCGGCGGTCGCTATGGCCTCCAATGTCTGAAGAAAACCGCAAAGCACTTGGGTTAATTGAAGATAAATCAAAGCCGGAACGTTTATCCTCTCACCATCCTTTTGTTGCCGACTGGTTTATTGATCGCCTCGAATTGTCCCCGAGAACAAAAGGTCCCCACTTCGGATCGCTGGTAAAACTCTTGAACGTCCGCGATGCTGCCAAAAACTGATAGTAAAAATATCTTGACAAAATTCATCAAAGGCGAAGCTCCGGAGCTAAGCGTTGGCGCAGAAGCTTTTGGTGGGAAGGTATTCTGTTTTCCCACTGATAAGAAAAGAAAACACATGAAGAATCATATTACTAAACTCTTATCAGTATTATTGCTGGGTGGTTCTATTTCAACTGCACTTGCTGTCAGACAGGGGCCACCGGTTCGTGCAACACATGAACACGTTTATGGCCTGCGAAACTTTTTGAGAGACCTTCACCAACAAGACGGTGTCAGCGGAGAGCTATTTCATTTCGTCAACGAGCGTACAGGAAACATCAATCTCACCGGCGTTAGTTCCACAGATCTCGATATCTTGGTCGCCTTTTTCATCTTACTACACCCAGAATGTATGAGTGAACTCATCTCATCGCTTGAAAGATACGGCGAGAGAACGCAGACCTGGGTCGAACCTGGAATTATGCATCTTTGGTCACTCAAGGAACAAATCGAGGATGGCAATTTTACCGCGGCGGAAATACGGGATGCGGTTCGTCGAAATTTCCTCACGGCGCAGGAAGCTCAAGACCTCTTCAATATGTGGCTTTCGGCCTAGAAGAAAGGATTTTTTAGAATACGCATTTGGGTGGAAAAATTTTTAACGGAAGAATTGTAGATGCTTCCGTTATCAAGGGGAAAAATACATGAAGAATCATATCACTAAACTCATATCAGCATTATTAATCGGCGGTTCCATTTCGTCTGCAATCGCGAGCCCACAGGGACCTGTTCAGCCAGAGCCACAGGAGAACTCCATTTTAGGGACAATGAGTGTCCCTCATGCGCCTTATGATCGTTTGAGGGAGCCTTTGGAGAATCTCTATGGGAGTGATGAGTTAGGTGGCGCCCTTGTTGATAAGTTCATCGATCTTGCCAATGATAACTGTCGTCGGATCGAAGGAGATGTACGTCCTGAGGAAATTGAACAGTTTGGTCTCCCAGCTCGCGGTGCCATCAATCCAGAACTCGTCACAACTTGGTTCATCTATCAACTCGCTTCAATACCGGCCAAAGAACGCAATTTATATTTTGCGGAGCGTATCGAAGAATTGAATGACAGCGATTCATGGGCCGAAGAGAGGATTGTAACGCTAAAGCAGATCCAGGAAAAAGTCGAAACAAAGAACATTGACTGGCTCCAAGTTGAAAGATTGCGTCAACTCCACTTGCTACCCAACGGGTTTGAGGAAGAGGAAGAAGAGGAAGAAGAAGCCTACCTGACTGGCGAACTCGATTAAGTTTTTTTAGATTTTACAAAAAATGGGCCCATCTAACGGGCTCTTTTTTTATGGAGAAAAAAATTAGCGAATGACTTCCGGGAGATCTTTTAAAAACTCCTGGCAATAAGC
>CAMWJR010000046.1 GCA_947174645.1 uncultured Verrucomicrobiota bacterium
TTATTAGCGAAACTGTGGCGGGATGGACGGGACTCGAACCCGCGACCTCCTGCGTGACAGGCAGGCGCTCTAACCAACTGAGCTACCACCCCCGACGAGGCCTTGTACCGTATCGGGCGCCTAGCGCTTGTCAAGACGTTATTTAAAAGGGGAAAACTGGTGATTCAAAAGGTTTCATCGGGCTATGATTTTTAACACAACCCGCATTCAAGAATCCGCAATTACCCTGAAGAAATAGCTTTGGCGGCATTTTCTTTCCACCTGGTTTCTGGATGAGATCGATAACAAGCGCCTCACGGAAACCACAGGCAACACATAGATTCTCCTTATCTAAAAAAATCGTCCCTGGGCTATGTACCGTCTGAGAAATAATATGCGTACTTTCGATTTTGTAACATTCATTTCCGACCTCGATGATACATCCGGGAAGCGGCGACAAGGCACGAATACGGTTCAACAATACTTTGGCCGGTTGTGTAAAATCCAAGAAGCGATCTTCCTTCTCGAGCTTTCGGCAATACGTTATTTTTTTCGGATCTTGGGTTCGGCGTGGCAACATCCCATGGCAAAGCGATAAAAATTGATCTCGGACGATATCCCGTGCCGTTAAAGAAAGTTTTTGTGTCAAACTCTCAGCATTATCTTCTGGTGAAATCGCTATCGGTTGCGTTGCAAAAACATCTCCCGCATCCATGCCCTGTACCACTTCCATTAAAGAAATCCCCGTCTCGGTTACTCCCGAAGCCAGCGCAGCCTCGATCGGTGCAGCTCCTCGAAAGCGCGGTAGCAGTGAGGCGTGAAGGTTATAGATACCCAAGGGGGCCGCCCCTCGGACATTTTTCCTTAAAATATGACCGTACGCCATCACCAAAATGATATCACATTGTCGGTTTTGAATCCATGCGACCGTCTCATCGGAAGGTTTATCGGGACGATCTAGTGGAATGGCGTTTTCAAGTGCCCAGGCGGAAATCGGATTGGATAAAAGATGTTGTCCACGCCCCGACCGCCGATCGGGTTGCGAAATTATTCCCACCAATGAAATCTCGGGCATTTTTCCCGATAGAAGCTCCAACAACGGAAGCGCAATGGGGTGTGATCCCATAAAGATGACACGATATGGCGACATGTGTGGTCAGAGTGTCGCTTTTCGATCCTTACGCGGCAAGTCTTTTTGTAAAAGAAACCACAAAACTTTCTTTTTTACGGAAAATCATTGCTGGCGCATCGATTGTTTGCTAGGGAGAGGCGTATGAGTTGGGTCGACGGTGTCTCTTGCGCCAACGGGATGATTATTGTGTCGTCCTTTTGGATAATCGCCGCACTTTTGGGCATTGCGTATCACTGTTACAAAATGTGCCAAGCCCGTACGCTTATTCATAAGCTCCAAGAAGTCGTTGAAGCGCGCGGGATTTTTATGAATGTTACATCTCATGAGCTTCGTAATCCGATGACGACGATTTATGCCTCAATGGACCTACTCCAACACTACGAACAACGTCTCGATGTTACTGAGCAACAAGAAATTTTCGAAAATATCCGGAAAAGTATTCTTCGAATGACGCGCATGATGGACCGCATTGTCCTTGTTGGCCGATTACAACATCAACAAATCACTTACCACCCGCAACAAACGGATATTTTAGCACTCTGTTCTTCGATCGTCGAGGGGCTCGCCGATAAGGATGCGAACCAACGCATTCAGATTGTTTGTGAAAAAGAACAGCCGCCAATGATTGCGATCGATCCTTCCCTTGTAGAATACATTTTGGGGAATCTCTTAGGAAACGCCCTCAAATATTCTAAAAGCGACGTCATTTTTGCGATTCAAACAGCAAATGACACGATTCAGTTTGATATCGTTGATCACGGAATTGGTATTCCGCACGAAGAAGTTCCCAAGCTAACGCAGCTTTTCGGTCGTTGCTCTAATACCGACCACTGTCAAGGGATCGGTATCGGCATGTATCTCGCCATTCGTTGTGTTGCACTCCACCAAGGTACGCTATTGGTCGCGACAAAACTCGGGGAAGGCACCCACTTCCGGCTAATACTACCTCTCAGAGAAAATATCGGTGAAACAATTGCTACTCATTGAACCGGATTTTGCCGTCGCTCAAGTCCTCAAACAGTTGCTGCGATTTTTGGGATTTCAGGTGAGAGTTGCTACTAATGTTTGTGCAGTCCCGTTGAGCACGCATTTCGACTTTGTGATTTGTGACCTCGATCTCCTAAACTTTTTGAACGACCAACATGTGCTTCGCCACCTACATCAACTGCGTATTCCCGTTTTGATTTTGCTTACAGCGTCTACCGATCCCACAAAACTCACTCGAGCGGGATCCCTCGGTGCGACCTGTGTTTTGAAAAAACCCATCAGTCAAGAAGTGTTACACGCAGCACTTTTAGCATCTGAGCAACTTATCCAAAACGGCGCTCGACCGGATATAAGCCGGATTCTGTAAGTGTTACGAAAAACACTCGGAATTCATTTCTCTCAGGGCAACACCCTGCTCCTTTCGAAGTGCGACCAACCCGGAACCATCGAGCGAGCCACTCGGATCCATATTTGGCCTTGCACCGGACAGGGTTTTCATTGCGAATCGCATTACTACGACTCCGGTGAGCTCTTACCTCGCCTTTTCACCCTTACCTTGCGGCGGTATCCTTTCTGTTGCACTTTCCGTCACAGCCCTTTACAAACTGTGCCCGCGCTTTCACACGGTGCCCTACTCTGCGGTGTCCGGACTTTCCTGTAAGTAACTACGTGTTACCGTAGCCTCACCGAATTCCCTCCGCATCGAGCGCCTCCCTTCAGGAAAAAATGGAGTGTTCAGAATACAAGCTTTTTCATTTTAAACCACATGTCTTTCGGTCCTTTAATCCTTGAAAGATTTCCTAAGCGTATATGATGGCAAGTCGATGTGCACATGTTTAACCTCCTCGTCCTCACCGTCCTGCTAACATTATGCATTTCAGCAACAGCTTCTGTTCTAGAGGCTATCCTTCTGAGTGCCAATGATATTGAGCTCGAGGACCTTCGCGTGCATCACCGCCGCACCGCCAATTACATCGAAAAGTGCAAAAAAAATATCAACGAGACGTCTGCGGCGATTCTTGTACTCAATACGATTGCAAGTACATTTGGTCCCATTGTCGCCGGTGGAATTGTTGCTAAAAACTTTAGCGAAGGCAGCCTGGTTTATTTCTCTGCCCTTATGACCGTTTGTCTCTTAGTTTTTTCGGAAATTTTGCCTAAAAATCTCGGACTCGTCTATCGTCAGAAACTCTATGTACCCGCGGCATTCTTACTGCGCATTGTCGTCTGGACCATGTACCCATTTTCCAAGGCTTGTAGCTTAATTCTAAACCTCGTGATCGGTAAGAAACGCCTCAACGAAGCGCGTTATTCTGAGCGCGACATCGTACTGCTGGCCCAAAAGAGTGTCCGTGATGGGACGCTTACCAACCAGGAACGGAAGATGATCGAAAATACGCTTAAAATGGACAATACCATTATTGCGGAAATCATGACGCCGCTCGATCACCTCAGCGCCTACAGCAAAAACGCGACCGCCCGTGATGTTTTTTTAGCTAATAATGAAAATATTCCCTCCGGCCGCATCCCTGTTTACGCTAATAATCCCGAGAATTTGGTCGGTATTGTCCATCGGCGGAAAATTCTTCACGCCTTTGCGACTAATGGTGCCAATACGCAACTCGGCCGCCTCATGGAAAAACCCAAGGCGCTCCCAGACGACATGTTTGTCAATAATGCGCTCGATGCCCTTCTCAAAAGTCTCACACAGCTCGCATTCGTCAAAAAGGACGATAAGGTCATTGGCGTCCTGACGCTCGACGATATTTTCGAGCACATTATTGGCGTTGAGATCGCGGAAAATGACGATATTGCCATTAAGGAAGGTATTCAAAATATCGCCAAACGGAAGGTCCGCTTTAAACAAGATGCGACATGAAATGGCGCCTTTGGTTTCGTAGCTTCTTGCAAAAACATCAGAGGGATCTCGAAAAGAGTTGGTCCTCAAAAACTGAGAATGCTGCAGTTAGCCCCGAGGAAGAGGTTGTCGATTTCGCGTCCGAACTGCGCGAACTAGAGGAACTCGCCCGAAAAAAACGCCCCATACGGTCAACGCCAGAATTAGTGGTCAATCACGAGGAGAAACCTCCAAATACTGGCAATACTGTGAATAAAAAAACTCTCAGAGGCATCTCTTCGACGGGAAGCCATAAACCCCGGTTACGACAATCATCATCGCCTCAAAAAATCACGTTGAAGCTCGAAAAAAAGGCACATATTGTTCGTCAGCTTTCCACTCTATTAGGCGCGGGAATGGATCTTCGCTCTTCCTTAACATTACTTGTCGAACAGGAAAATGGCCATGCACGCGTATTTTTAGAAAATACCTTGGCACAGATCGAGGGCGGTAGTCAGCTATCGGAGGCCATCGCCCACTCCGGCGTTATTTTTGATGCATCCGAAATCGCAATAATTCGCGCCGGCGAGGCAACGGGGCAACAAAGTGAAACACTCGCCAAAATGGCAGCTTTAGCAGAACAGAAAGTTTTTTTAAAGAAAAAAGTTTTGTCAGCGCTCTTTTACCCCGCAACAGTGTTATTGGTCTCAAGTGCAATCATTTTACTGCTGACAACTTTTGTGATTCCGAAATTTGAAACGGTTATCGTAGATCAAGTGGGCCCCGAGGCGATTCCGGTATTAACTGCCTGGATTCTTGCCGGCAGCCGCTTTATTACCAATCACCTATTGATCGTCATTGTAGCATTTGCGGTATGGATGCTTGCCATCGTGGCTATGCGGAAAAACACAACTTTTCAACGGATATTCTATGACCTACTGCGCCATCTCCCTATTTTTGGACGTTGCCTCCAAAAGTGGTATATCGTGTTGTTTGCCCGTGTATTTGGGGACTTACTGCTCTGTGGATGCTCGGTCGTTGAATCATTAAAAATGGCACGTGCCAGTGTCAGTGATACGACGATGCAACACCAGCTTTCATTGGCGATTAGCGATGTACAACAGGGGATTTCATTAGCGGAAGCATTACACCGGCGACATGTTTTACCAGAAGTCGCAGAAGGGCTAATTAAAGTTGGTGAAGAATCCGGAAACCTTGGTGAAATGATGCAAAAGATCGCCACGACTTACGAAGCAGAGCTCAATGAACTCATGACACGGGCAACAGTCCTAATCGAGCCACTGTTAATTGTCATACTCGCGTTTTTCATCGGTACTATTGTTATCGGATTATTTTTGCCGCTGGTTTCTCTGATTCAAAATATCGCCGCCTGACTTAAAAAATTTTCCGATCCAGTGAACGATAATGGATGGCCTCTAGAAGATGCTCTTCGCGGATCGTTTCGGCAGCCTCAAGATCGGCAATCGTACGTGCAACTTTTAGAATACGGTCATGCGCACGCGCAGAAAGACCCAGACGTTCAATCGCCGAAGTAAGAAGCTGATCACCCGCGTGATCAAGTTCACAAAATTGCTGAAGGGCCGCGGCATTGAGTTTAGCATTCGTTGACATCGTAGCAGGGTTACGGGTACATTGGCGTTCTCGAGCGCGCACAATACGTTCCCGGATGGTTACAGAAAGTTCTCCCGAGTTCTTGTCGTGAAATTCCCCTGTCGAAATCGGCCGAACTTCGGTGTGAATATCGATACGGTCGAGTAGCGGTCCACTGATTCGCGAACGGTAACGCTGAATCTGGTGTGGCGAACAGATGCATTCACGTTTAGGATCACCTAAAAAACCACACGGACAGGGATTCATCGCCGCGATAAGCATTAAGGAACAGGGGAATTCGACCTTTGCCATGTTACGGGAAATTGACACAAACCCGTCTTCTAGAGGTTGACGCAAGACTTCTAAAGTGGCACGTTGGAATTCTGGAAGTTCATCCAAAAATAAGACACCATTATGGGCCAGTGAAACTTCTCCGGGCGTGGGATATTTTCCTCCCCCTAAAAGACCAATATCGCTGATTGTGTGATGCGGTGCGCGAAATGGTCGTTTGATATCTTTCGGTGAATGAACATGCCCACAGGTCGAATAAACGGCGAGAATTTCTAAAAATTCTTCTACTGTTGGCGGCGGCATGATCGTTGGAATACGGCGCGCGATCATCGATTTTCCCGATCCTGGCGTTCCAACCATTAAGAGATTATGTCCTCCCGCGACAGCCACTTCGACGGCTCGTTTTAGAGCCTGTTGTCCTTTCACTTCGGAGAAATCCACATCAAACGACACCGACTTCGGAATCCAGTGGGTTTTCACCTGAGGTAGTCCTTCCTCACGCGATAAAAATCGAACAACCTCTAGAAGATTATGGGCACCATAAATCTCTAAATCGCTTACAAAGACTGCGGTTTCTGCAGAGGCAAGGGGTAAAATGAGCTTTTTATGATATTTCCGTGCCTGCATTGCAAGAGCAATACTCCCTTGAATCGGTAAAATCTCGCCCGACAGGCTGAGCTCACCCGCAATAATGTAGTCTTCTAAGTGATGTAAAAGCGCCTGCCCTGTACTTCTCAAAACGCCAAGCGCAATAGGTAGGTCGTAAAGCGCCCCCTCTTTCCGCAGATTCCCTGGGGATAAATTGACAACTGTTCGCGTTTTCGGCATCGAAAATCCGCTACTTTGGAGCGCCGAATGGACCCGTTCTTGGGACTCTCTAACCGCCGCATCCGGCAAACCAACTGTCAAAAATTTGGGATCTCCTGGGAGATTGGTATTGACCTCAACGACAATCGGAATGCTTTCAATTCCCATTAATGCTCCCGAATGAACCCGCGATAACATGGCT
>CAMWJR010000047.1 GCA_947174645.1 uncultured Verrucomicrobiota bacterium
TTATTAGTGCACGGTACCAATCCGGCGATGCCAAACAAGAGGCATTCTTAGGCAATAAAATCTACACCTTCTTCACCAATAACAACATTATGAAAGATGAGCCAGCAAACATCAAACGCTTTGTAACGCCGGTTGACGGAAGTTCTCCGTTCCGTGTGTATCTCGAGGAACATAGCAAATTCAGCGATATCACGGTCGAACATTATAGTAATATCGTCATTACCTCGCCAACGGGTATTCGAAAGCTCGTTGTGGCGGCAGCGTAAAACCCAAAGTGCTATGGCCTTCGTGGCCATAGCTATCAAAAAAATGATTACGAATTGGATTAATATTACAATCGAAGACCTCTATACTTATCTCGCAGCTCCGCAGGTCGAGACATTACGGCGTTGTGCGGTTGCCAAATCCCAACCGGATCCGGTAGCAGATGCGATTCAAAATGTCGTGCTGAGTATTCGTGCTTACATTGTAAGTAATAAACGGAATGTCTTGAGCCAATCGCCCTATGCGATTCCGCCGGAATTAAAAAATGATGCCTGTGTACTGATACTTGAAGTTGCACAGCTGCGAATTCCAGGTTTTCGGCTTACGAGTGACCAAGTCCGCCTTGTCGAGGACGCACGCGGGAAAATGCAAAAGATTGTTAGCGGCGAATTTGTCGTGTCACTCCCGAATGATTGCGCTATGGAGCCCGAAAAGGCGATGGAAGTTGTCGTATCACGTCGACGGGTGATTACCGGAAAAACCTTAGAGGGATTTTAAAATGGGGCAGCCGTTAGAGGGAATTTTGGAACAACTGCAGGAGCGCATATATGACGCATTGCGGGCACAACACGATCTCCAAAAAGTTGCGATTGCGATCCGAAAACGAAGCTCGCTAGAATTATTTTGTGAGCAACTCATACAACAAAGTCTCGGGGAGGGAATTTTTATCGATACACCGTTGCCGAAAGTCATCGTTTCAGGTGTTCCTGGGCCGGTCTATCAAGAAATCGCCTTCGCCGTCCAAGTGATTGAAAACGTTGCGACCAATGAAAGTGGCAGTAGTGGAATACTGGTTGCGGAAAAAATCGCGCATCATCTACACCTCCGAGAATTTGTATTTGGCGATCAATCTTGGATCGTGAGCTGCCGTGAAAAAGACCCCTGGCAGTTCGAGGGCGATGCGTTTAAAAATACTATCACGCTTCACTTTACGACGATGTACTCTTTCTAACACATGAGAAAATGAAAATTATTTGGGGAGAATGGGAATTGGCACGTGGAGCTGCGTATGGAGAAGTTCCACAGGATCTAAAAATCTCAGGTCAACGGTCGGTACAGTTATTAACGACGGTCTGTGGAGAGACTGCAAAGGCACTGAACCGTGGCAATCTGTTGATGAATCTAGAGTTCCGTGTACGTAAAAAACATCCGACGGCGGAAATTGCTCAAGAAGATGCGCTACGCCATGCCTCGGAATTAAAAACCGAAGCCGCAAACCTGATGCTCGTCGGTGAATCTGGGAACCCCACATTTCAGCTGAAAGATGCTGTGATTACAAACGTCATATCCAGAAGTAACGGCAATATCGCAGAGCATTTTTATAAAATTGTCGGAGGTCATGTGTGTACCACCGAAAACGCAAACAGTTCTTTTTAAGAAAAACAGTATGGTAACCATAGAACGTAGTGTAGTCCGTGTCGCTCTCGATGTGTTGTCGTTCGATGCACCGAAAGATGTTATCCGAAATCAACTCGTACAATTTTGGCGCTGTAATGATCTCGAATTCCAAATTGGAATTTTTCGCGATGAGATACCCGTCGATGTCCGTGATTGGGATGCCATCTATCTCTCGATTCGGGAACTCGATCAGGGCAATCCACCGTCGGGAGGTTCGCCAACATTGATGCTAGGTTCGACGCAATATCTGGATTCTACCGTGACGCCTGAGACGTGGCAAAGCGGAGCACAACAACATGCAGTGATTACGTTTTCCGCAGGTGAAAACGCCCTCGAGGCGGGAGAGTATTGGTTGAGTTTGTGGGCTGTAACGACAGCACAGAGGACCGTTACGTTGGGCTCGGGAGTATGTAAGATTCTTGAGAATGGTGGCGTTTCAACAACACCGCCAGAGCCAAAAGATACCTATTATACCGCCGAGGTTTGCGACCAGCGATTTGCATTTAAAGGAGAAGGCGGTGAAGGGAGTACGACAATTGTTTCTGGGCTCCAACAAAAGGACCTCGATCGGGCGCTTAAGGATTACTATACCGCTACTGTCTGCGACCAAAGGTTTGCGCGCAAGGGCGAGGTGGGTCCAAGTTCGGGATTGCAACAAAGCGATCTCGATGCTGCGCTACGGAATTACTACCTAAAAACAGAGATCGATACCCAGTTGTCTTCCTACGTCAAACACAGCACCCTGGACGACTATTACACCGTGGCAGCCTGTGATGCCAAATTCCAAAATTATTATTCGAAAAGCGAAATTGCGACACAATTGGTACCTTATGCCAAAACTTCCGAAATTGCGACACAGCTCAATCATTATGCAACGCAGGATCAGTTAACAACGCAGCTGCAAAATTACTATACGTCTACGGAGTGTGAAGAGCGATTTGAGTTGAAAGGAGAGGGTGGTGACGGTGGAATCAGCCCAAAAGAGAAGGGAAGTTTACTTCTTGGCGACGGCGAACAGGCGGTGATTCTTCCCGCTGGAACAGCACAACAGATTCTTGTTGCGGATCCGACGAAAACACTCGGTGCAGCGTGGACCGATTACCCCTGGCATCGCATCAGTGAATACCAAATAACCGATGCCGTTCCCAATCTCGTTTTTGAAAATAATTTTGATTTCGGACGTTGGTGGCACTACCGGCTCGATTTCGATTTTTTAGAGACATCAGTCGTCGGAACTCAAGTGCGGATGCAGTACGGGTACGATCAAAATGGCAGTACAATCTGGGAAAATAACATCAATGAGTACTGTTTCAGTACGGCCGATTTCGCCGGAAGCGCTGGCCGATACGCCGCCTACACCTTCCTGTATGGTTATTTTGGCTTCGGCAACGAGGAAAAGTTTTACCGCAACGATGGAGGTTATATTCACGGCAGCGTCGATTTTTGGAATGACGGAAATGCCGCACATCGCGTCTACGCCCAAGCACGCACCAATAGTTTCCGTATCGCCAACGATACACCAGTAGCGACCGGAGGTATTTACAATTTTGTTTATTACAATGTGGGCGCTCATGTCATCAATGCGTTTAAATTGATGCCGGCAGAAGGAGCGTTCAAGATGGGGAGGTTCGCGCTCTATGGAATTCGCTGAGATGGAATCGTTATTGTCGCATCTCGAAGCGCTTATAGAGGAATTACAGGAGCGCTTAGACGTTTTGGATAATGTTGTGGATGCGGAAATGGAGTCCTTGCAGCTTCAAATCGATAATTTAAGGAATTAAGATGTGGTTTTTAATGTACCAAGGAACACGCAAGTGCTTCGAAGACTGGGGTTTAAGCGGTGTTACTCGAAAAATAAAGAACCAATCCGTCGATACTGTTACTGTTCGTGTCGCGGGAAATACGGCCGATGCTCCACTGCTCTTTTCGGCGAATGAAACCGTTCAGATTGATCGCGATGGATCGTATTGGTTTACAGGGATTGTAACGAAGACGCCGGTGTATGGTAGCGCTCAGGAGGGTTATCAAGAATACACTTTTTCAGGGCCCTGGTGGTACCTCGATCACATCATTTATCAACAGACCTGGAAGGAGGCTGACTTTGAAAATCCGGAAAAACTCAATGATATCCGGAAAAGCCGACTGATTTTAGGGCAAGATAATGAAGGAAATCCGATGACAATCGGTGCCCAAATTGCAGAGATTATCGACTATGTGAATCAGGCTTTTGATCTTCCCGTTATGGCGCTATCCAGTGAGCTCGACCTGCCCGTCTATATTCCCTTCGATGAGTGCCATGATCTTTCCTGCGCGGAGGCGATTAAACGTCTATTGCGTTGGGTACCTGATGTGATCGCATTTTTCGATTATTCGGAAGCGGTACCCGTATTGCATTTTCGTCGTCGAGTGCAGTTGCCCCCTGTGTCGCTAGATATCGAGGAACTTCACGCGTTCCAGTTGACGCCCCGTTACGATATACAGATTCCAGCCGTTGTTTTGAAGTTTGAAAAGACACATCGCAGCAATGGCCAATCCTGGAAGACGCTCGATGTTCAAAAATATCCGACATCAGCGACAGGGCGTGAGCCGCAGGCGCTTGTGATGACGATTGCGCTGGAGGGTGCCGAATCGACCTACATCCGCCAAGAAATTGAAACAGAGCCAATTCAAATAAGTAGCGCGACGTGGTGGAAAAAACATCTTCCCGGGTTACAAGCGGTCGAAAATCTCCGTATCGAAGAGCCCACGCGCGAAGGTTCGCTGCCCAATGAGCTCATTTCGGGTTCTGTTGCGAATTGGATGAATTGCCAGGTTCATCGGGAGACCGTAACTGCTAAAGTTTCTTACGAAACGGAAGACGAGGCGGTTTCGCGTCGTCTGGTGGCAGTTAAAATTAATACGACTGATGCGACGAGTAAGACCTACCGAAGCCTGGTTTCTTTTACCGGCGAAGAAACCGTGCCGGATCAATTGGCGAAACAGGTTTATCAAGGCGTTTCGGTTTTACACTATGAAGGGCAGATCGTCCTGACACAGCCCGAGGTCGGAGGCGATTTTTTAGGTAAAACCATTAACTTAACCCACGGTCGCACGGAATGGGAATCAATGAATGCTGTGGTACAAAGCGTCGCCGAATTGGTGGATAGCGGGACAATGACCATCATGTTGGGCCCGGCAAAACATCTCGGCCCTGACGACTTATCGGAGCTCACGAAGTCGAACCGCCGACGCACTCGAAGCCGTAACTTTCATACCCGAAGCACGGGAGAGGCGAGTGGAAGCGCCTGTGTCGAACAGGGGCGGTTTGGGCATGCCGAGAACTCGGCTTACGGTCCCGGATGTTGGCAAAAAATGACCTTTAGCGATATCGAAAATGTAGAGCGTAAGATCATCATTGATGCTAGTGAGCTTGAAAAAGACGTTGTTGTACGGCTGCGCGAGGAAGATGTTAGTGACTCCGGTGTTTTGAAGAAACGTTACTCGCTTGCGAGTAATCCCTTTGTGGCAACAGAATCATGACGCGCTTTACGCCCTTTCTCTGCCGCGTCACCCCGTACGGTACGCCCTTTTTTGTCCCACTCGTAACCAATGGCGGCATCACATCGATTTTAAGCGGTTTGGATGCAGATTCGCTTTGCCGTTGCTATTGGCTTTTAGAACGCGTCGATATCCGTTATCAAATGACATTTAGTGGGTCGATTGTTTTAGAGAACGAACTCTCGATCGGTGGCATGTACGCAACACCGCCCATTCGGCGGCTTCTTGGCGTTCCCGAACTCAATGCGTCGATGATTCATGCACTTTACGGTGTGTATTCAGAAGGAAAAATCGATTTCTCGACAGTTTACGCACAAGCGGACCAACAATACGCCGTGCGCTTTGATTTTACCGTCTGTAACGCTGATGAACCCAAAGAGGAGAGCAATTTTCTACTCTCACTCTACCGCAGTGCGGGGGCGAGTGATCGACGTAACCGCTGCAAGACACGTAACTTCAGCTTTTTGGGGAAAACGTATACCGCCTACCTCAACTATAACAGTTCCGTTTGGGCTGATACGGATATCTCACTAGACAGTTTTTCGCTCCAAACGGTCTTTTTTGAGAATCCGCAAGAAGCGAGTTAAAGAATTAAATTTCCAATTTCGTTGCAGGATGTGTTACTTTTACGTCGGCATTAATCGGAAGCTGATCAATATTCCGCATCCAAGCGAGTTCAATTTGCGCCTTCTCCTTAGTTTCCTTGTGGAGTTTTTCCGCATTCGGCGCGTGACTGTTTTTGCCGTCTTTATCGATAATGACAATGTCTTGAGTGTGTCCATCGACAATTAAACGGAGAGCACAATAATCTGGCTGACGTGCGAGACTGTAGCGCTTACGGACATCACCGGGGATAAAGAAATATACCGAGGCCAATTCGTTATTTTTGAGACAGATACAGGTGCATTCGGAGCGCATGAGCAACATCTTTCCTGAAGGAAGGCATCCATTGAATCCAACGTAGAGGCGTATTTTGCAATTGTCGGCCCATTCCTGACCCTTAACAAGGGCTTGAGGCTTAAGATCGATACGGACTTGTCCCCATTTTTTCATCGCAACCATGAGTCGGTTCGTATCAAATTTGACGCGTTCGATATCGATTCTCGACGTCGCCTGAAAGTTACCCGGTTTTTGAGCATCCGGTAAAATATTGGCGTCGACGAGCTCTTTTTTCGCCTGCTCTGTTGGTCCCGATAACATTTGCGACATTTCGCTCACTAATGCCTTGTGTTCTGCTGGCAGAGCTTCGGGCTGTGGTAGAATTTTAAGCGCCTGAGCGTCAACTTGAGGATCCGATTTAGCCTCATGAACGACTACCGTATTTGTTTCCGTTTTGGGTTGTTTTTCGGGATCTTCGACTCCATAGAGCGCACACGGGGCGCAGACACACAAAAATTGGAGCCAACGGCCAAAAAAATGGGTTTCGTTCATACGGCAGGGATTTTAAAAAAATAATGATTTACTTCAAGTAATTTTTACATAACATGAACAGCATGTCGAGGT
>CAMWJR010000048.1 GCA_947174645.1 uncultured Verrucomicrobiota bacterium
AAGGATGCCATTATAGCCTCCTTCAGATTTCTTCAATAACAAAAGAATTTCCATCACTAATACCAGGATGCGAGTCCTTGAGTAGTTTTTTCTGGAGTTTTAATCCCGACAAACGGGCGATTCTGCTCCTTAGACCATGTAGCCACACCCCGTAATGTGTCATCGACACCAATAAAAATGATAAATTCCTGCTCTAATGGATGTTTCCATCTTTTGGGAATATGAAGCGAGGATTTCTTTTTGTTTTCCCGAAAATCTTGGTGAGTACCTGATAAAGCCTTTAGGCAAGATTCGAGAACTAAATCAACCCGTTCCTTGTAGCATTTTTGGATGAAATTTGAAAAAACCACGTTACCCATTGCGATGGGAAGCCCAACGATTTCTGTGAGTGGGGTATCTTTGGCTGTTGCTTCAGGGCGATGGAAAATTTTTAGCAGAGTTGGTATATATTCAGAATCGGTTTCCTCCTTTTTCAGTGAGGTTGGAGTATAGCTGGAAGCAAGTTCCTTTGTTCCAAAGAGCCCCAAAATGGAGGAGTGAATTCCCGGAGCCTTGAAGTCCAGTTTTTTTGTATAAAAATCATGGCGATCATTGTCGTATTCGGTATTGCCGACGGTTGGTGGTAGGAGCAGAGCCATACGACTTCCATCAGCCAGACCAAAACAAAACATTGTACGTACAAAAATCCGGGCATAGGAGCAGACAGAAGACGCCAAATGTTCGATCGCGCGAGGATTGGCTTCGATGGAAAATTGCGCTTCGAAATGTTTTTCTTGAAGTGTAATCTGAGTGTGCGAATACCGCAGTTCCCAATCTTCACGATGAGAAATAATGAGGATTTGTGCGCCCTCTTTTTTCAATTCTTTTAAGCGTTTATTAAGGTCTAAAAAACGCGGCAACAACATGGCATTACTTCCCGTTGCCAGAAAGGATTCGTAGTCCGCGCGGTCCTTAATTAATGCACGGGCATCGACGATAATCAGTATATCTCGGCTTCTGGATTGATGTGCGCAATCGACCGCTGCTTCGAGCTGACAAAGCATATCGTCTTCCGAATAGGCGGAGAAAACCGTACATGGGGTGCTGCCGTAGGTTTCGTGATCGCTTAAAAATCGCCCGCTCGAGGTCTTTTGCGTTGGAGCACCGTCACATTGGGGGTGAAAAACAGGAGCAGAGGATACCCGTAAAGAACCTGAGAGGGAACTCATGCTGCACACCCATACCATCACTAGCCTCATCCAAAGTATCCGATATCGATCCATATGCATCTCGAGCGAAACATCTGTCGGATGCTGTCAATGTAAACCGTTTATGAAAGCGAAAAATTTTCCACTTCCCGTGAATTTTTTGGTTTTTTCGGCACAAAATCGGGCTTAAGCAAGAAAAGAGGCTTCTCGCTCAAAACGCCCGGATCGAAAAAAAGGGAATACCGACTGCCTGGCAGTGCTTGTCTTCGTCATCTAGGATGTCTTGACGGTCATCAATGCTGATCACGGCCGGTTGATCGTCGTCAGTGCCATATCGTTCCTTATAAAAGGAGATCAAAGAGCGCGCTTTGTCATTGGCGTAGCGTTCATTGACGATGACATAAAAAATGATACCGGCCTGTTCGACGGTAAGCGCCGCGAGTTCTGAGAAAGTCGATGGAGCATTGGGTTCTGTATGTTTGCGTAGAATCCGTGCGTGATGCTCCAAATCCGCTTCTTCAACAGGGACTTGGGAGGCGAAAATTTCGGAGGCAGTATCGATCTCGAGATGTATCGGATTTCCATTAACGGTTCCCTTGAAGTCGATTCCAGTGACAGGAATTTTCGATGCTTTAGAAAAATCTTCTGACGATATGGGTGCCCATTCGAGTGCGATGACACGTGCCGGCTGTCCCGCATCATGTCCAAAAGAGGGTCCAACCGTATGGATTGCCTGAATCCGAACCTGGCTAAAGGAGGTGTTTTCGCCAAAAACGTTCCACTGATCGTAAGGCGAGAACTCTAACGGGGAAAACGTAAGCCGACGCTCCAAAACGAACGCGTGCCAAGGACTCGAATTGGTCAAAAAGTGCACATCGATACGGGGATGCTCACTGAGCTTTTGAATGCAATTGAAAAAATCTGGGTAAAGCGTCCGAACGCCTTCAAAGCTACCGTGACGCTGAATAGAGTTAAAGTCCGAACCCCTGAGGAAAAACGTATCATCGATATCGATAAAAATGCTGACCCGTTGGGTTCCCAACTCGTCAATGACTCCCAATATCTCGCGCAATTTACGGGACATAATTTCTTCATGGGAAACCCAAGAGTTTTTTTCATCGGATGATGAGCTTTTTCCGAATGCAGGATCTAATTCCCCCGATAAAGAGGCAGAAGCGCGAGAGCTGCAAATCAAACTAGAAAAGAACGTCACCGCAACGAGAACACTTCTCAAAAAACGCCCACCCATATGGTGGGGAGACTGTTAGAACGATTGGAATAAATGTCAATGAGAATCCCAAATTTTAGGGGTATAGAATTTGCAATTTTTGAATTTCAGCTCAAACAAAACAATAGTTGCATTTTCCTGGGTTGACAAGGTATCTACGATTATAACGCTCCCTGCACAGTTGGTGGTAGTAGCTCAGCTGGTTAGAGCATCGGATTGTGGTTCCGAGGGTCACCGGTTCGAATCCGGTTTACCACCCCAGCTTGAGGAAAGAGTGGACTTTAGTTATAGCCAGAGAGGTCCGTGAAAACGTGGGTCGGTCGGGGCGTGCTCTCTTTGTTTCTGATTTTTCTTGACTTCGCATTTGTACAGACTTGTGACAACGTCCGTATGCGCGGAGTGCTTCGTGTTGATTTGCGAGCTCTTGGGGAAAATGTTCGAAAAATTCGGCAATATTTGCCCCAAAACTGCCAATATATCTCTGTTTTAAAGGCGAATGCCTATGGTCTGGGTGCCGTAAAGATTGCACATTTTTTAGAACGTGGGTCATTGATTGACGGGTTTGCGATGGCGAATGTTGACGAGGCACTTAAGCTTCGTGACGCGGATATACGTCTTCCAATTTATATTTTGAGCCCTGCGTTACCCGATGAGATGCCATTGCTTTTTGAAGTAAATCTTATTCCGTTGGTTTCGTTCCGAGAGGAGGTCGATCGGCTAGAGCTACTTGCCGAAGGAAGGGAGCGATCTCTGGCAATCCACATAAAAATTGATACTGGAATGGGGCGATCGGGCATTTGGTACGACCAGGTCGGCGATTTTGCACGCTACATTCGAACGCATTGTCCCCATTTGCAAATCACAGGATATGCAACACACTATTCATCGACGGCTACCGATCCCGATTTTACTGCTGTACAACACCAACGATTTCTTGCAGCGATATCGGATGAGAGTTCACCGAAATTACTCTTACATGCTTCCAGTAGTTTTGGTATTGGGGCCTCATTTACTGAGGGGACAAATGCTGTACGCATTGGAGCACTTCAATATGCCATTCCCAGAGGAGAGCTCGTTGAATTACTTCATTTGGAGACAGTGGCGACGTTCTACGGTTTTGTTTCAGGGATTAAATGGGTACCCAAGGGCTGTCGCATCGGTTATGACCAGACCTATCAACTTGAGCGAGATACAAAGATTGCCCTCATTTCGCTCGGATATGCCGATGGTGTTGCCGTTCAATTATCCAATCGCGGACATGTTGATATCAACAACCATCATTGCCGTATTATTGGACGTGTGTCGATGGATCAAGCGATGGTTGATGTGACGGATTACCCACAGATTCAAATCGGTGATCAGGCGATTTTCTTCGGAAAAGGTGGCCCGACACTGGACGAATTCGCAGCAGATGCCGATCTACCGACACGCCTTTGTCTTTGCCAAATTTCCGACCGCGTGGCGCGGTGCTACATATAGGCGTCGATCATGCGTCGGGGGTGGCGCATGATCACATGGAATTATTTAGACTTTGGGCCGGGTTCCAGAGTGGGGTTGACTGTTTCGCTTGCTTCTTCAGGAGATTGCGCTTTCCTCCGAATAACGGCGCACACAGGGTTATTGAGATACTTTTGGGCAGTTTTTTGAACGACTTCTGGCGTGATATCGGCGAGATAAGTCTCAATTGTGCGCAACGCCTCGATGTCTCTTGGGAATTTTTGACAGTCAGAAAGCATAGTAAGCCAAAATCCATTAGAGTTTAACATCCGGGGAATTCCCGTCTGAATCGGGCGTGTAACGCGTGCGAGCTCTTCCGCTGTGACGGGTGATGCTTTAAATGTTTCAATAATTTGAAGGACTTGGGATTGAAGTTTTTCCGCTGCCTCAGGGTGAATCGACATCAGGATTTCCATTCGTCCATAGTTTTCGAAATTCGTAGGGCGATTTTGGACCTGTACCCCGTAAATTTGCCCGTCTTTCTCTCGTACTTGGTCCATGATGCGGTTGTTGAGAAGGTCGGCAACAATTGCTAGCCGACGGTTTTCGGCAAAATCGCGTTCATCAATTGTTGGAAAATTAATGGCCAAAATTGAGCGCGACTCATCGTTATCGAACTCAAAAATTTTGGTATCCTTTTGTTGCGGAAGCGCGAGGTGAATTTTCTCAGCCTCCTGAGGCGCGTCGCGCTTGGGAAGCGTTCCCAATGTGCGCTGAATTTGCTCTTTAATAGAAACGGTATCAATATCGCCAACAACGGTTACTTCGATGGGAGCATGTTTGAAGATTTCGGTAGCGGTTGCCAGTGCATCTTCGCGCTTTTTCGAGAAAAATACTTCACGATCGGGGAGGCCAAAAAGGTTTTGATTGCCCGCGATCCATTGCGTATAAGCGTTCCGTAAGATGGCGCCGGGTTTCCCGGTTCGATTGTCGAATGCAATCTTCATCTGTTCCTGGGTATCGCTCCAAGCACGTTCCTCGAGCGCCGGTTCTTGAAGGTAGGCCGTGATGAGCTCTAGAAGAAAAGGAACGTGTGCCGTATCGCTACTTCCGGAAAAAGAGAGATTTGTTAGGCTCGCGGAAAGCCCAATACTGACGCATTGCTCCTCAATAATTTTATGAAGCTCCCTCCAAGAATGCTTTTTTAATCCGCCACAAATAAGACTCGCATCCAGGTAAATCGAGGTCGACAGATCTAATTGAGGTTGATAGGCGCTGGTTCCGTAGGCCTGACCGACGTTGACGTTGACGAGGACCTCATCGTCTTTTAACCCGACATTTTTCAGATTCACGCGAACACCATTATCGAGCGTTAGCTGCATGACATCGAGGTCTTCTAGATGGGTTTCGGTGTGTAAAGGCGGAAGCGGACTTTTTTCACTTTTGTGATATGCAAAAGGCGGTGGTGCCAGTTCATCGTGTGCTTCAACGGGAGTTTGTTGAGATTTTTCCCAAACTGCCTTTAACTCGTTTTCGAGGGAAGGACCTTGCTTGTTGGTTATTAATTCGATAACGAGGTTAGATTCAAGTTCTTGAATGACCTTTTTGCAGTCTTCAGGCGTTATAATTTGTGCCTGTTGTTGAACGAGTTCGAGTTTTGTTTGAAGTGAAGGGACGGGCCAACGAATGCTATGGGCATCGGCAATTTGTTCTGCAAGTGCAGCCGAAAAACGTGTTTTTGCGGCGTTGAGATTTTGTTGTGCCGCTAAGATACTTTGCCGCTTCTGGCGTGCAAGCTCTTGTTCCATGACCCCATGCCGCTTGAGTCGACGGAATTCCTGCTCTAAAATCGTCAGACACTCTTCCCAATGCTCCAACTGACATTCAATATCAATTTCGACACAATCGAATTTCGACTTAAAGAAATTTCCGGCATATTGCGAGCTTCCTCCTAGGAAAAGTCCGGTGTCATGACGTTTATTGCTGAGCCGCTCTGCAAGGACGCCCAAGGCCCAATTCATAGTCTGGCAGTACAGACTCGTTTTCTTGTCGTAGATTAAGCAACGTGTTGGAGAAAATATGGAAAGCGATAGACTTGTTTGTTGAATATCGCGGTTTGAGTAATGTATAAACTGCGGTGGTTTTGGATGAACCGTTCCCCAGTCAGGATCTGGTGCAGATGGTGTTGCTGGTAGACTTTCAAACGTATCCCGAATACGTTGCTCTATGGCATCGACGTCAAGATCGCCAACGGCGACAAAAAATAGGCGTCCGGGCGTGTACCAGTGATCATGAAAACGCATCAACTTTTCGGCGGTACATTGTTCAATAGTTCGGCGCTTACCAATATTAGGAATGCGTTGTGTCAGCCTTAAATCAGGGAGTGTTCGGTTGAACAGAAATTTTGTATGCCGCTCATCAACGTTTTTTTTGTCGCGTTTTTCCGAAAGCACTGCACCACGCTCTTGATTGAGGTCGTCATCGGTAAATTGTAGACCATCACAAATGTCGCGATACCATTCCATGGCCGCGTCAAGGCTGGCAGTATTATTAATGGCCAAATCGACATGGTATTGGG
>CAMWJR010000049.1 GCA_947174645.1 uncultured Verrucomicrobiota bacterium
GATCGGGCGCAAAGACTAAATCTTTCAAATACTTTTCAGAAGTTTTATCCCAAACGCCCCTTGTCCGCGTGATTGTCGTATCCCACTCGGATTGTCTCGTTGCATTGCTGTTTGTTTTAGTCGGATTTTGGAGGCGATTGCGCAACGCAACTTCGGGATTCAGGAGCTGTGTTCCATCAAGTTTGTACCCCGTATCGACGAAAAACTGGTCTTTCCCTAAAAATGTCAGCCATTGAACATCTTCTTCTCCAAAACCATAATTTTCGGGCTTTGGCCAAACTTTTTGCGTTGTATCGGGAACTGCAGGTTTTTCCGTTTTGAACTCAAAATCCTTACTGCCGGGACCGTCTTCCGGGCTTAAGAGCTTTTCGACGGGATTTAAGATATCTTTTGGAAGTTTCTCCAGATTATCGGAACGATCCTTATCCAACGCTTTCTTCCGGGGCTGCACATCACCCGCAATAACCGGTGGGTTACAATTCGGGAAAAAATCGTTAATCACCTTCGCTGTCTCTTTAGGCGCGTTAAACGGTTTCAGCTCGGAAATTCCCAGGGAAAATGCCGTCGGGACGTTGCCCGGATTATCGACGCGATCGGGTTTCGGACTAGGTGCTTCCGAATCGTCTGACACGTCGGCCTCGACCTCAAATATCGAGAACTTCAGCTTTTCGTTAAACGGATTATTGTAGACACTGGTTGGATCGGTTGTGCACGGGATCATCGACCCCATACTTCCCGCCGGATACTCTTCCGGGTTAATCCTGATGTCTGTCAATTGGTCAACCATTTTTCCTATCCCTCCAAATTTTTGTATTATAATGAAATCCGTCGAAATCCCCCCCGACGTAAGGTGGAAGCTAAGCGGTGTTCCGTACCGTCTACCGGTTCATTGGTAGAAGTGACATTTTCTAAAATCGTTTCAGCGAGTGATTTCTCAGGATTCTCGCGTTGTTGCTGTGCACGCAGCGTTGCTAGAACGACATTGCCATGGTGAGTCGCCGTCGTCGACGCCCGGTGCGATGATAACTGCGGATCCGGCATTATGACCTCAGGTACAACGGCCTCCATAAGCGCTTCCGACTCCGGCTCCTTTTCGGATAAGGCATCGAGTGCCGCGAGAATTTCCTCTGCTTTGCGTACCTTTACGGAATTTCCTTCTGTCTCTATGCGAATTGTTTCGGAGGGTTGAATCGGATCCTTTTGAGCAAATTCGATCGACACCCGTTCCTTCTGCTGTGGGAGCCCCGCATCGGTTTTGGTTGGCGTAGCATTCCCCGAAGATTTTGAGGACACTCCTGACGCTTTTACGGTAGAAACCGGTTTTTGATTGCCATTTTTTAAGATCCCGGTCTGTTCAATTGCCTCCGCCAAGGGATCGGTCTCGACAACGATCTGTAGCTGATCGGCATAATGACGGCCGACTTCCTCGTTGGAACGAAATTGTGGCTTTGCGGTCTCTGGTAACGCGATTTGCGGTGCCACTTTAACACCCTCTGGACGACTTGCCATCCGTAAGCGTGGAAGTTCTGGCACTTTGAGTTGCTGTTTCTGGATCTCCTGGACGGTTTCAAACGCAATCGCTAGTTTCTCTTGAATCGCCGCAAGCTGTTCAGCGGCTCGGACATCGCGCATTTCAGTAACACGAATTTCCTTGATTTGTTCCGGCAACTCTGGTACTTCCAATATCGGCTCTACTTCAATCTCCGATTCGTACGGAAGGCGTTGCCACCCGTCGCGCGGTTTCCCAAAAAGACGTTCGAGCTCCATGCGTTCGCGGGTAACCGTCGTCGCAATCTCATCGAGGCACTCCTTAATCGCAGGAAGCTCAAAAAGTGCTTCTTGATGATCTTCCGAAAATCCAAGCTTTTGAAAGAAATTCTCAATTTGTTGTAATGTCGCTTCGGCCTGCGCGCGTACTTTCAGCGGATCAAGGGCCACAATCGGTGCCTCTTCAACCGCATCTAATGACGTAAGCGGAGCACCCATTTTTTGTAAGAGCGCCTCCGCCTTGGCTCGCATTATTTGTTCTCGTAACGTGCGCTTCTTCATGATATCGAAATTTTCCCGAGTGGTTGAATCGTGATCTCCTCTGTCAGCTCTTGGTGCGACAAGACCGGTAATTCATAGAGTTCGAGCTCGATTAGTTTCCGCACATACCGTCGGATATCCATGGATGTCAAAAGCACGGGTCGATTGGTTTCCTGTGAAAAATCTCCAACAGCTTCTTTAACCGCACTTACAATCTTTTTCGCAGTATTGGGTTCGAGCGCTAAGTAGCTCCCCGCTGATGTCTGGCGAATCGACTTCCGGATCACATCTTCAACCGCCGGATCTAGTAGATAAACCGCCAAAATATTTTGACCACCGCTGTACTTATAGCTGATGTAACGCTTCAAGCTTGTACGCACATAATCCGCTAACAGAATCGGTTCTTTTTCTTTCTGGCCCCAATCGATTAAGCACTGCATAATCAGGCGTAGGTTCCGGATAGAAATATCCTCCTGTACCAAACGCTGGAGCACCTCTCCAATTTTTTGGACCGGCAACACACGCTGAACTTCTTTGACCAACTCAGGGAAGTTCTTTTCGAAATTCTCGAGGATAAACCGTGTCTCCTGAAGACCGATAAACTCTGCCGCGTATTTTTTGAGGATGAATGAGAGGTGGTATGTCAAAATTTGTGGGGATGTCATATAATTAATGCTCGCCTTATCCATCTGTGGGATGAGATCCCGAGAAACCCACAATGCGGGAATATTTGGCAAAAACGCTTTTTCTTCCTGATACGGGATATTGAGAATCCCAAGGCTCTCCTTTGTTTCACGCACTAAAACATTGCCCTTTAAAATTCGCCCCTGGGAAACCGGTACTTCCTGCAACAGAATCTGATACATCCCATCGGTTAGGTTTTCATTAAATCGAAGGTGAATACCTGGGAACGGAACTCCTAAATCGTAATAAAGCGCCTTGCGAACCTGTATGAGTTGGTCGTTCAAAACCATCGGGTCAACCGATTCTTCGATTGACGTCGCCACATCCAATAAGAGCGGTACCGTAACAGAAAATTCCCCTTTATCTTCCTTAAAGGTCGGTTTATCGGGAGCTAAATCTGAAGGTAGCCCGGTATTCTTGGGAACCTTGGCGATGCTTGGAGCACTCTTATCGGCACCTCCTGACTGCATCAGCGATTTCCCGGCTAAAAAAACGAGAACACCGTACACCAAGAAGGGTAATTTCGGGAATCCTGGCATCAACATGAACCCAACAATCATGCACCCCGAAATCATAAGCGCCTTCGGCCGCGATAAGAGCTGCTTACCGATATCGTTACCGAGCGGTTTGGCATCTGTCGAACTCACACGGGTTACGATAACACCTGCCGTAATGGAAATAAGCAATGAGGGTAACGTAGATACGAGACCATCACCAATCGTCAGAATTGCATATGTCTGAATCGCTTTTGCCGGCTCCATCCCCTTTTGAAAAACACCAATAACCAACCCCGCGACGATGTTAATGGCGGTCATAATGAGACCCGCGATCGTATCCCCCTTAACGAACTTCATCGCACCATCCATCGCACCGTAGAGCTGGTTTTCCTGCTCGAGCTCCGAACGCTTCTGCTTCGCCTGCTCCGTATCAATACTCCCTGCCCGCAAATCGGCATCAATACTCATCTGCTTACCCGGCATCGCATCCAAAGTAAAACGCGCTGAAACTTCCGAGACACGCTCCGCACCCTTGGTGATAACAACGAACTGGACAACCAACAAAATACCGAAAATGACCGCACCGACGACAAAGTTACCTGCAACGACGAAGTTTCCGAATGTGAAAATAATCTCACCAGCATCCGCTGTCAGCAAAATCATACGCGTACTCGTAATGTTCAGCGCCAACCGGAACATCGTCGTAAACAATAGAATACTGGGGAATGTCGAAATACACAGCACCCGCGGAATATAAAGCGAGAGCATGAGAAGCCCGATACTCATCGATAAGTTGAGCGCTAGCAGTGCGTCAAAAATAAATGCCGGGACCGGACAGATCATCAACAAGATAACCGCGACGACAACACAGGCTAAAAAGACGTCATTGTATTTCGAAAACGACGCTAATAGCTGACTAAATTTAGTTTGGAAGCTCACGACCGGACCTTTGCTTTAAGTTGTGGACAGGCGACCGCAAGCCGTAGATCTTGCTCTTGGATTTCCAAAAAATGCGTAAAGGATGCACGCGCTTCGTTATCTTTTCCCAGTGCCCAAAGCGTTTTACTCTTCAGAACCCAAAAGAGCTTTTCGAATTCCTTCGATGTTGCCTTTCCTTCAGCACGCGTCACCGCCTCCATCGCGACACTCGGCGTATCAGACTGTAACGCCGCAAAGGCAAGCGACATCTCAACAAACGGATCCCTCGGAAAGTAGCGCGCAAGTACACGTGCGATCGCGAAGGCCTCGTCAAACTTGTTGTACCGCAAAAACAGATACACGAGGAGTTCCAAGAATTCCTTTTGAGAATCATCCATAACATCCACCCAGTCGCGGACGATAATAAAGTCTTCGAGTTTTACAACTTTTTATTGAAAAAACTTACCTCAAGGAGTTCTTAAAAAACCTAACAGCCGACGGAATACTCCATCAGCTGTCGTTGCTTGTTTTAACGCTTTTGTGGTTCCAGTAGTTCACCAACTTAAGTATGGACCACTCGATATCCACAGAAACTACTTACTGAAAAATATTGGGGATTTGAAATTTCTGTTGGGCGCTGTTTCGGACCCAGTAAACCTGCTCAGAGGCGGTATCAAACACCAGGAAAATTACACGGCCGTTCGCCAACTCTTCGACGACATGTCTAGTTCCTAATGCTGCGATAATCCGCTGATCACTCAAACCTATTGCATTTATAACTTCTGGAACAAAATCCTTGATCCCTTTATCATAATGGAGGCAGTAGAGTGTCCGGAAAAAATCTTGAAGCATAAAACGTCCCGATGTCACGATTAGACAACACACATTTTGCTTCATTTTCGAAGCGAGTTGCGTCGTTGCTTCTTTGGGATTTTTTATAAAGTCTTGGACGAAATTTTTCGGCAGCAGCGTCCCCGTATCGTAAATGCGGATCGAGTCTTTTAATCGCGCAATAGTTGATGGTTCCAGCGAACGGGATATCTTCTCAAGAATTTTCATGGGCCTTTTCTCACCTGAGAGATCCCGCAGATGAAACATCTCTGGGATACGGTCGCCTATGAATCTATTGAGACCGAATGCTGAAGCAGCATTTGATGCCATGTTTGCTCCTCTAAACGCCAAAAGGTTGTCACTATTGGACATCCGCTCAAATGTTTGCGAAAAATATGGGGACAATTGGCCAACCACCTCACCCCCTGTTCTAATGATATTTTTCACCTGTAATATCCCATTAAACGATTCCTGTACCCAAGTTTTAAATCTTTCAGGTGTGAAAATATTTTCGAATTTGCCCGGAACGTAGTTAATGGTTGCTAAATAAATCGCCTGTGCTGCACGGTCAATGAGGAAGCAAACAAACCCCGAGTTTTTGGGAAAAGAATATCCCGCGTTTATCCATTCATACGTATCCGCACTAACAGGGAGCCTCTTCGCTAAAAGCTCATTCATTTGTCTTACAACGTTACGATCATTTGTGCTGAAACGGCCTGCATCAATGGGCTGACAATTGGAAATATAAAGTGTTTGAAAAAAGTTGGGATAATTCGAAGATGAAAATCTTCCGCCATTTGTGATGTCTAAACAATAGATCGTACCGCCGTACACTCCCGCACGACTGTTAACAAAAAGCTGTGGATTTGACCAAATTTCGTTGAAAAGCTGCATATTTGTCACTGGGACAAAATCGATATAATTATTGAGCGTCGCTAAATCTTCAAGAGCTCCGAGCCTATCCATCAATTGTTCATTGAGAAAAGGGCCAAATGACGATAGAATTCCACAAAATTTCGCATGTGTCATCCCAATTTCGCCACGTATCGAGCTTGAAACCTCGAAAGAATTGGCTGGAACATAAGAAATATTTGAGCCGAGGTTTACCTCCAAGTAGGGATTGGCTGCATTGGCTTCGACCTCGGGATAATCGTTGAGATTTTCTTTAGCGAATTCAAATTTTGGAACTTCGGGATATTCATACTGACCACCGGCATGAAAACTCGCTTGCACTGTCGATATTCCTCCAATTCCCCATAACATAC
>CAMWJR010000050.1 GCA_947174645.1 uncultured Verrucomicrobiota bacterium
CCCTTAGACTATCCCATTCGAAAGGAATTTGTCACAATTTCTCAGGCGGATGCACGCGAACAATTGGGTTGGCCAGCACTTAAAAAAATTGTCTTAATCCTCGGCGGTAGTAATGGCGCCCTTTCACTCAACAAATGGGCCGAACAAAACTTTTCAAAATTCGCCCATCACAATCTCGATTTTTACTGTATCGCCGGAACAGCTATGCGCCAAGAGTATGCGGTCAACCACGAAGATTGTACACTCCATATGCTCCCCTTTTGTCACGAGATGAACCTCGCAATTCGTGCAAGTGATCTTGTGATTTCGCGTGCCGGTGCGGGCGCAATCGCGGAATGTCGTTATTGCAAGCGCCCGATGATTCTCGTCCCCTACCCACTTGCAGCTGATCAACACCAACGTGCTAATGCCCGTGCGGCAGAATTACTTGGTGTTGCAACGATGGTCGAACAAGATGAAATCGACCGTCTAGCACTGAAGATTTTAGAATTTTTCGACTCCAAAACGATGTCCAGCGCGATGCAGCGCGCACTCGAAATTACATTCGTTCCCAACGCGGCGGAACAGTTTGCGCACCTTGTCCGATCGATGTTCTAGTAAGATTTTGCCCACACAACACGTCGCGCCGTCGACTGCTGGCTATAGAAGCATGAGCTCGTTTCGTCCGTATCCGGCAAAACACAGCGAATCGTAATGTTGTAGCGTTCTTTCATCTGGGCTTCAATCGCACAATCTTCACACAAATGAGTTACAACAAATCCGCCCTGTGCAGTTGCCCAGAGGTCTTCAAACTCCGATAACGTATGAATTGCCCTCGTCTGCGCATCACGGAACGTTCGAGCTCGCTCCAGTAATCCTTCCTGAATCGACTGCAATTCCGTCGGTAATTTTTCCCAAAACTCCTCCAAAGGCATCGAAAACGATTCCATTGTATACCGGCGTAGGCCGTACACCGAGCGGTTTTTGAGATCACGTGGCCCAACTTCTAAAATCAACGGCACACCTTTTTTAATCCAGGACCATTTCTTTTCGCCACCATTGCGATCTTTCGTATCCACAAAAACGCGAATCGCTTCTCCGGCATAAGTTCTTTCAATCATCCGTTGCTCCAGTTCCCGGCAATACGTAATCACCGTCTCGGCATCCGCTTCGTGATGAATGATTGGCAAAATGACGACGTGATAAGCGGCAAGACGTGGAGGCAAAACCAGCCCATCATCATCGGAGTGTGTCATAATTAGGCCACCGATCAAGCGCGTCGATACCCCCCAGGACGCAGTCCAAGCAAATTGTTCTTGGTTATTGCGATCGATAAAGCGAATATTACTCGCACGGGCAAAATTCTGGCCTAAAAAGTGTGAGGTTCCTGCCTGCAACGCCTTCCCATCTTGCATCATCGCTTCAATACAGAGCGTCTGGACTGCACCAGCAAAGCGCTCTGCGGCCGTCTTTTCACCACACAATACCGGCATCGCCATATCCTTTTCGGCAAAATCCCGATACACTTCAATCATCCTCTGCGCTTCTGCCTGAGCTTCCTCTGCCGTTTCGTGCACCGTATGTCCTTCTTGCCACAAAAATTCTGACGTCCGTAAAAACAATCGCGTTCGCATTTCCCAGCGTACCACATTCGCCCACTGATTGATTAAAATCGGTAAATCGCGATACGAATGCACCCAGCGCGCAAACGATGCACCAATAATGGTTTCTGATGTCGGACGTACTATGAGTGGCTCTTCTAAGGGCGATGTCGGAACTAACTTTCCCTCTTCTGTTGCCTGTAATCTTGAATGCGTTACAACAGCACATTCTTTCGCAAATCCCTCTGCATGTTCTGCTTCCTGTTCGAGGTAGCGTAACGGAATAAATAGGGGGAAATAGGCATTCTGATGTCCCGTTGCCTTAAACATCGCATCGAGGCGTTTTTGCATTTGTTCCCAAATCGCATACCCCCAGGGTTTGATGACCATACACCCGCGCACCTCGCTATTTTCGGCAAGATCGGCTTCGCGAACGACCTGCTGATACCACTCCGGGTAATTTTCGCTACGGGTTGGTGTAATTGCAAATTTTCTCATTGATTAAAAAGTTTTATAGAACTAGGGCCAGGCGTCTTAAAGTTTCTTCAAGCTGCGTTTTTTTAGCGAAATTTTCGGCCAATAAGTCGCGCGCTCCCTGGATTACCTTTTCGGGCGCACTCGCTAAAAAATTTTCGTTATGCAGCTTTTGCTCACCGAGCTCGATCAGCTTTACAACCTGTGCGAGCGCTTGTGTCAGGCGCGCTTTCTCGGCCTCCACATCGAGGCTCTCGGTTAATCCAATATAAATTGTTCCCAAGCCAACGGTACTCATCGGAAGTTGTAGGGGGCGCTCAACCAGTTTGATGTTTTGAGTTTTTAAAAGCGCTTTGAGTTGATCGAGATGCCGTTCGAGAGTCACCCGCTCCTCCCCTTCAGCCTGGTAATAAAGTGGAACATCCTTTGTCGAAGAAAGTCCAAACTGTGCCTTAAGCGCACGTGCTGCAACGACCCACTCATGAATCGCATCGACTTCCGCTAATAACGCATCTGCATTTTGGAAATCAATTTTCTTTAATATCTGTCTGAGCTCCTCTGAGCTTTCCAACAGGACTTCACCGATAAACTGTTGGCCATAAGCGTGCTGGTGCCAGAGCTCTTCCGTGATAAACGGAATCATCGGATGTAATAATAGAAGCAACTGACGTAAAATCAGATCATGAACCGCTAAAACCGTTGTCGAAGCCCGGGTCTTTGAAATCTCAATATACCAGTCGCAATAGTGCGTCCAGAAAAAGGTATAAATAATCTGCGCAGCACGGTTAAATTCATAGGCCTCCATCGCGCGTTCAAATGCTTCAACGGTTGTAATGAGTCGCCATAAAATCGCACGATCATCCGCTTCAAGCTGCTCGACATCGATTTGATCAATAATCGCTTCTAACGAAGTCCGATCGCCCTCTGAGGGATGTGATTGCCGGAAATGGAAGGCATTCCATAACTTCGTACAGAACTTTTTACCAAGCGCGACACGCTCTTCGGAAAATAAAACATCTTGACCTTGAGGTGACATGAGTAAGAGTCCTAAACGCAACCCATCCGCACCGTACTTATCGACCAAGTCGAGCGGATCAGGCGAGTTGCCTAAACTCTTGGACATTTTCCTTCCCAAATGATCGCGAACAATCCCGGTAAAATAGACGTTTCGGAATGGAATCGTTTTGCGGATCTCTTCGGACGAGAGTGTTTCTCCTTTTCCTAAAAAGTTTAAGCCCATCATGATCATCCGTGCGACCCAGAAAAAGATAATATCGGGCCCCGTAACGAGATCGGTTGTCGGGTAGAAATACGAAAACCCATTGCGCTGCATCGCATCCGTATCCGGCCATCCAAAGACCCCCATCGGCCAAATCGCTGACGAAAACCACGTATCTAACACGTCCTCATCTTGCTCCCAGTTCTCGGGATCGGTCGGACCATCAACCGAGACATGCCAATTTTGAGGATCATCGCGGTCTGTGTGCTTGCGGTACCATACCGGAATGCGGTGCCCCCACCATAGCTGTCGGCTAATACACCAATCGCGCAAATTATCGAGCCAATAAAGATAGGTTTTGGCCCAACGCTCAGGGCGGAATTGAATGATTCCTTCCGATACGGCTCGCTTCGCCTCATCCACACGGGGATATTTTAAAAACCACTGCTGCGATAACCGTGGTTCAATCGGTACATTCGCACGCTCTGAAAATCCCACATTATTTTCATACGCCTCCTCTTTCACCAAGAGACCATTTTGTTTCAAATAAATTCCGGCCCGCTTACGGGCTTCGAAACGTTCGAGACCGGCAAGTACACCGGCGGTAGCGTTCATATACCCTCTCGGATCGATGACGCTAATGGCTTCGAGTTGATGGCGTTGGCCGATTTCAAAATCAACAATATCATGCGCTGGCGTTACTTTCAGTGCACCTGTTCCGAAGTCTTTCAATACCGCGGCATCGGCTACAATCGGAATCTCTTTGCGCTCAATCGGCCGCCAACAGTGTAATCCGATATAGGCCTGATAGCGCTCATCTTCGGGGTGTACCGCCACAGCGGTATCGCCTGGAATCGTTTCCGGACGTGTTGTGGCGACAGTTAAAAATTCTCCGGGCTTTTCAACGATCTCATAGCGGACGTAGTAAAGTGTGGAAGCCTGAGGACGCATAATGACCTCTTCATCACTAAGCGCTGTTTGACTGACGGGACACCAGTTGACCATGCGAAGGCCCTTATAAATTCGCCCCTGCTGATAAAGCTTCACAAACGCTATCTGTACCGCGCGAGCATAATCCGGATCGAGTGTATATTTAAGCGAGAACCAGTCACACGAAACACCGAGTCGCTTGAGTTGTTCGAGGATCGTATTACCATTTTTCTCACGCCAAGCCCGTGCATGTTCTAAAAACGCCTCACGTCCCATTTCACGACGCGATTTTCCTGCTTTTAGGAGTTCTTTTTCGACCTTTATTTGGAGGGAAATTCCTGCATGGTCGGTACCCGGGATCCAGGCGGCGGACCGATTTTTTTGTCGCGCGCGGCGAACCAACACATCCTGGAGGGTATTATTAAGGGCATGGCCCATATGAAGGATTCCCGTTACATTCGGCGGCGGGATCACGATAGCATACGCCGTACGTTTAGGGTCTATTTTTTTATGAAACAGCCCGGCATTGGTCCACTGCGCATACCATTTTTTCTCCAAATCTCCTGGGACGTAAGTCAGATCAACCATCGCAGCAAACGTAACGAAAACCGCTTACAAGGGAAGTCCAAATCACACATCAAATTCAGTGCTTCCATCATTTTTCAACTCCGAGATTGACAGTGTAGATGAAGTTAGAAAAGTGACATCGGACTGGGTACTATGCAATTGCGAGCCGGCTAACTCCGCCAGGTCTGGAAGGAAGCAACGGTCGTCAGGCCTTCGATGTGCCGTAGTTTGCCTAGTCTTTATACTTTAGGAACATGTCTTAGCCTTTTGTTTCCGGTCTCCCCACTCTGAAGTAGATTTCCCGGGAAAGTTGTCACTTTTAAGCCCATAGGCACTGCTATTCATTTGCTATTTTTTGAAATATTTTTACTCTTACTCTCCAGAGGATTGGGTGGAATATGGATAGCGTCAAATATAACAGTGTAAGTACACGATTTGCAGAAACGCTGAAAAACGACAAAACTAACCCCAACGACCAATATCGCGGGTATTTCACTTTCAACACGCAATCCCTCGACGTATACGAAACCGCTAGTGCCGCCAGAGTAGCAAAAACCGGTATCGGAATTGCTCAAAGTACAGAAAGCAAATCTCTGCGCACACAAATGGGAACTCCTGATACGAAGGTTCAAGGGGAAGTGCACTTGGACGAAGCAAAGGAGATGATGGATTGCCTTCGTAAATATTGTAATATCAATGAATCTGTTAGCACATATTCCGCCACACCGAAATTAATAGGCACTGTGATGCCACAGGATGATCAGGGTTATCCTATACCGGATGAAGTACTTAAAAAAGATTTCGAGACAAAAAACCCAGGCAGGACGTGGGATCGTAGTATACACGAGCAAAACATCGCAAATGATTATACAGGCAATGGCCAGAAAATAAGTTGGACAAAGGCGCTTAAGGATCCCTGTGGTTCTGAAGAATGCAAGATGCACCGGTGTTTCATGGATACCGTTACGAAAGAGCTCGGGACAAGTCCATGGCTTGCAAAATTTTCTGCAATTATAAGGGAAAAAGAAAGCATACCAGAATCGGAAAGAAACCCGAAAGACCAAGAGATACTTGATAAGAACAAAGCAGCCTATAAAAACGAGGTTACACGAATTTTCTTTGATGCTGCAAAGAAAGCGGCAGATAACTATGACGGGAAAGAAATTCCTTTGACTCCTGTGGAGTCGAAAATATCCATAGATCCAGTAAACATAGAATTAACTAATGTCGAACCGAAACCTGCGGAGAGCACGCCGATAACAACTCCGCCACTTACACCCACAGAGATACCCACTATAAAATTTGATCCTCCACCACCGCCAAATTTCATTCAGCGAGAACCATCACCGCTCCCCCAAAAACAGAATCTCCTGATCAAACAGTCCATGCTTACTGTCCCATACAGACCCTGACCTATAAAACTGTCTCTTATAAACATCGACTA